>CAYHAJ010000381.1:0-29439 GCA_964354535.1 uncultured Pirellulales bacterium | reverse complement strand
AAAGACGCAAAGATCGCCAAGGGTAAAGCGATTCTTGTCTTGCTCTTCCTTTTCTTTGCGCTCTTGGCGTGCTTGGCGCGAGGAACTCTTGGTTCCGGCCGAAGGCCGGGCTGGGAAATCTGCGTAATCTGTGGACTCTCTAACCATTTTCCATGCAGGGACTTACAGCACCTCCTCTCGGAAAGTTTGCCAAGAAGACAAGATGTTACGGCTTTGTAGAACAACGGCGCTGTGTCTTACCCCGGCGTCTCTGCATCTCTGCGCGAGATACAATTACTCTCCCAACGGGGACTGATCCCCTTCCGTCGGCGAATCATCCGAACTTCACGCTTGCCAAATATATAAGAACTTATATAATACCAGCATGATGGAGAAATCATCGAAGTTCGTGAGATGGTCGTGAGCCAAAACAGTCACAACTCGTCCGGCAATGTATTTCGGGATCTGGGTTTCTCTCCCGAGGAAGCGGCCGTCCTGCAAATGCGGGCCGATCTGATGGCCGAATTGCGGAAGGTCATCAAAGCCAAGAAGCTGACGCAGGCGAAGGCGGCCAGACTCCTCGGGGTCAGTCAGTCCCGCGTCTCCGATCTGGTCAGAGGCAAATGGGAGAAGTTCAGTCTCGAAATGCTCATCACCCTGGCCACCAGAGCCGGCCTGCACGTCACGGTCAAGACCGCCGCATAGGAATCCTGCGATCAGGTGCCACTTTCAGAGTCTCCCTTAGTCCCCCGAAAAATACTTCGCGCAGAAGTGGTACGGATGCTTGTCCTGAAACCGCCCCAGGTTGTCTACCACGGTAACAAGCCGACAGCGCGCGGTTCCACCGTTTTTCTCGCCACGCATTCCGCGTCCAACCATCTGCATATAGCGAACCGCGCTGAATACCTGACGCGCAATGAGCACCATGTCGGTTTTTGGCGCGTCGAAACCGGTGCTGAGAACGGTGTGGTTGCACAAAATGCGGATTTCGCCGCGCTGAAAGCGGTCGAGGAAATAGCGACGTGACACGGCGGGCGTGCTGCCACTAATGGCCGCGGCGGAGATGCCAGCGAGGTTCAACCGTGCCGACATTTCTTCGGCGTGCTGAACGGAGTTGGCGAAGAAGAGAATCGAGCGTTCCTCCGCCCGTTGGATGCGCTCCACAAGACACTGGTTTCGTTGCTTGTCCCCGCCGAGACGCTGGTTGATGGCTTCGAGAAGGTTCTCAAAATTCAGACCCTCCCACGGCTCTGGAAGCTGAGAAAGCTGCTTGATTTCTTCCTCCAATAAGCCGATGCCCGATTGCAGCGCCTCATAATCCACTTTCGCCAAGACGCCTTCGGAGCGCAAACGCGCATGCAGTCTTTCCTGATCAGCGGGAAACCACCGGCTGTCAAACCGTTTTGCCAACCTCTGACTTTCCTCATCGTCCGTGCGAAACGGTGTTGCACTGAGCCCGATGATGGGCGGTTCGTCCTTCCCTGGCGCTCCCGGTTTTGGTGTTTCGGCATCAAGCCAGCGCAGAAGGTTCGTGTAACTCGGCATGATAGCATGATGGCACTCGTCCACGACGACTAATCGGGGGCTTTGTAGCCAAGCCAGGCCTTCGGTTCCCATGCGATTGTTCAGCGTCTGAATGGAGGTAACAACCACAACCGGCTTGCTCGGCTCCCGGGGGGCTGGATTGCGATTTCCACCCCACAAGCGAACGATGCGCAAATCGGTTCTCTGAGCGCCGAGGTTGATCCACACCTGACGGAAGGCTTGCACCGCCTGTTCACACAGCTCATCCGTCTGGGCCACCCAAAGAACGCTGCGACCGTAGCCTTCCGGCTTGAGGACAAGCAGGACCGCCGCCTCTACCATCACTCGCGTCTTGCCGGCGCCGGTGGGCAAGCTCACCACAGCACGCCGCCGCACGGTGCCACTGGCGACCAGTACTCGGATGCCTTCCAACACTTCCACTTGGAAGTCGTGGAGAAGAGGTAACTCGATGGGACCGCTGATAGACTCTTCCGATTCACGGCGAGCCTCCGGCGAAGTAGCAAACTCCTCGGGAAACCCGATCCCAGCGACGAAGGCACGCGCCTCGGTTGAGGCGGTGTTCCATCGCGACGGGGGCTTCAATCCCTCCTCCGCCAACGTGTCTTTGAGAACCGAGAGTGTGGCGGGGCCGAGCTGTGCGAGCGTCAACTCCGCGAGTTGAAGGGGCGTGCATTCCTGGAGGAAGTCCATGCTCCCCAAGCCGCCGAGCGCCGTTCGCAGCGGTTCGGCGCGCCTTCCAACTGCGAGCAACAATCGCTCGGGCAGTGAAGCACCACGGGCCACCTCTGCCCGCCGCTCGTCCACCCGCGCATCGCCGAGGCGCTGCAATGCCTCCGCAGGCTCGCACGCCAACCAGCCAGCAGCGGCAACCTCGCCCACCAGCACCTTGAGCCGTTCTGCGCGGGACAATTGAGCAAGCTGCTCCGCATCCACAAGCAACGTGTTTTCCCACATCAGGCACGAAACCGGGTCAGAGGCCTCAGCGATTCTCAGCTTCAACCCCGATACCGGCTGGCAACGCGCCACCTCGCCTGCTTGGGGTAGCAGCACGTCGGCCAGTTCTGGGACGATGGAAACCAGCAAGTCCACCGGACCGGAAACGCTCGTCCATTCATGTTTGAGGAGTTCGGAGAGGCTTCTTGCACCCTTGCTTTGCCACAGTGCCAGCGCGGACTCGTCCAACGTCACAACGATGCGACTTGGCGTCCGCGCACGGCGTGCAAGGTCCGGCGAACCGGTCACGAAGACCTGTGATAGCGGAACCTCCCCGGCTTCTGAACGGAGCGTTTCAGGGATGACTCCATCTCTCGCGGCACCTGCCCAGAGGTCGTGCAAAGAATCGTCAGCCAGCGCGGACGGAATCGCCAAGGTCTTGACAAGGGCCAGCCACAAGGCACCGACCTCAGCGTCCGTAGCAACCACCGATGGAGTCGCACCTTCCAGTCTTTCGATCCCGGGCTGTAGTTGCTCCCAGTTTGCCAGCTTTGCCAGCGCAGGCTCGTGCCGTCGGTCCACCATAGCCGAGAGGGCGACCGTATCCTCGCCAACCTGTACCATGGCGTGTTTGAGCAGGAACCACGACAACGGGTGAGGAACGTCAATCTTCGGGTAGCTGGGGGTACTATGGCCGAACTTCAACTGTCCTACGAATTTATCTGAGCTGATTCGCTCAAGAAATCGCTTGGCGAGCTTCGCGTTTGGAGTGCCACTCAACTGTGGCAGAAACGCCCAGCCTTTCGGAAGCGTGAGGCCCGACGCCTTCAAATAGTTCGAATACGGCCTGCTGCTCACATTCTCCAAATAGTGTCTCTGCCAATAGTCCAACCATTCGCTCAATCCCCCATACTCACCGACAACCTTCGAGTAGTCGTCTGGACCAATAGTTCCATCAGGAAACCTGCAGACGTCTATCGCCATCAGCAGTGCTTCGTCTTTGCCATGAGCCCCAGGATCAACCAACATGTTCTGGTTCGGCGGGGCATCATTAAGGCTGACGAGTTCGCCAGGTAAAAGAGCCGCATCCGCAGAGACCCAAGCCCCATCGCGGCGCCGGACACGAATCCGCGTTTTGTTTTGAGTGGCGAACTGTCGCCGGACAGTCTCGGGCGCCATCCGCAGCTTTGCCCAAAACGCGCGCCAACCTTTATCGTATTCCGCCTGAGGGTAACTGCGAATGTTGTTGAGTGATTCGCGGAGCACCGCCTCCCACACGCTGTCGTCAAGTGGTTTCACCCCCATCACGCCCTCAAGAATACGCCTGGCTTCGGCATCGTCGCACAGCATTGGTGCAACGGGGGACCGGCCGTCGGGGATGCTGGTCCCTTCGGGAGCAAAGACCACCTTGTTCGCAGTCAACAATTGGCCGGCCTGCGAGGGGATGATTGCGAGAGACGGCTGAACTCCTCTCCACTCGGCCTGGGTGCAATCATTCGCGTAAGCCTCAGCCAGCTTCAGGACTTGAATGGCCGTCTCCACTTTGGCGGAAGCAACGGCGGCAAACCACGAACTCGCTTCCTGCGTTCGAAGGCTCGGGCATGATAGCCCGCCTACGGCTTGTCTCTCGATCCGTTCCGCCAAGGCTTTCAGGCGGCTGCCACGTTGCCGCTCCATGCACGAGGGATGGACCACCTTGGCCAAGCCGTCGGCGTCGGCGAGCGTCTGCCACTGGCGAGCCAATTCTGCATTTTCGCGCGGGTGGCGCCACAAATCTCGCCCTGCCCGAAGCGTTCCCGCAGCGTCGGGGACCACGGCTGCCTTTTCCAGTGCCGCCCAAATGGCCTCCACCAGCGGCGCGGCATCCTCGTCTTTACGGTCCAACTGCCGAGGAAAGGCATCTAACGGCCGGCCGGAGTCTTCTTTGGTGCTGAGGCGCGGCAGCATTTCGACAATCAGCCGTGCGGCTTCCTGCATCAATGCGGTATTCCACTCGCCGCCGATGATGGCGTTGCGGTCGCTGTTCAGCTTCCACGGCGCATTCAGAATGCCGGGCAGGCGGGTTTCAGTCTGGGTCGGGAAGAACGCCCAGAAACGCCCCGCTTCGTCACGCTTCGCATCAAGTGGCACCGCCCATGACAACGGTACGGAGTCAGAGTCGCGCGTGTGTATATGCGTCGCATCGTCCTTCGCCCGTTGGTCAGTGATTGAGACCATTTTCTCCATGACTCGCCAGCGCGACGTGCTTTCTCCGTCAAGCAGAAGTTGATCTTCCCCGTCCGGCTTACGATGCAGTTCCCGCTTAGCGTCGGCTCCGTCATCCAGTGTCAGAGTAACCGGGACGGGCAGGAACAATAGGAACTCGGATGGGAACTTTTGAATCTCGGTTCGCAAGCGGTCAAGGAGACCTTCAGCGCGGATTTCCGCGCATACGACGGTCGTTGCCCATGAGAATCTCTCGCGTAGCGCAGCAGCCTGTGTGTCGTCCCGCGCCCACGCCAGACGCAGACCTGGTGCGTCCTTCACGCGGAAACGCTCGCGTAACTCCTTCCGGCAACGGTCCGGGTCGAAACCAAATGCCGCCGGGCCGCTCACGACGTCAATCTTCCCTTCGAGTCGGAGTAATGACTTGAAACCCAGCCCAAACCGGCCAATCTGGTTGCCCCGCTTCGGCGAGGAATGGGAGCGCAGGACGGCATCAATCCCTTCTTCGCTGAATGCCGCGCCGGTGTTGGCAACGTAAAGGCATGAGGCGTCAAGCACCACCTCGATGCGGCGCGGGCCGTTTCGCTCGGCACCCGCCTCACGTGCTTCGAGGATCGCGTCCGCACCGTTCTGCACGAGTTCCAGCACCTGGCGATAGCTGTATCCGCCGGCCAAGACGCCTTCCTCGATCCCGAAGTGCTCCTTGATGAGGCCCGGATCGGCCTCATACGCCTTCAGTTTGCTTGCTCGAAGTCTGTCGATGAGCTCCGTCATGTCATAATGCCAACAGACTACATGGTCCTCAACGAGTCTTCACGAATACATATCCACGGCCTTCAATTCGCCGAATCGCTCTTGGGTCGGCATAGCCATCTATTCATTGAGGTGCCGTGGGCGGGCCCAACGAGGAACACCGGAGAGAGTAACCTATTTCGTCCTTGTCCTATCCGCTGTTCTCTCGGCCTCGGACTTCATCGGCCATCCATTCATTTTGGCCTCACCATATCTGTCCGCCCCACATAATATCCAACCTCTTCATCGTGGCTTCGTCCGGGGTGTTTCGCTGGGGCGGATTATGGCAGAAGCGGGCAGGGCAGGCAAGGGAAAAAGTGACACGTGACAGGCAAGAGGCAGTAGTCGGTAGTCAGTAGCCGGTTGTCAGTTCTTCTTGGCTCGGCGAAAGCCGAAGAGTTCTTTCAGTTGCTCCTTGTTTTGAGGTGGCAATTTGGCACCTCAAACAATGCGTGATGTTCTCCCCGTGCGATCCCTGGCATCGAGTCACGGGCGTTTCGGTCAACCTGTTTTTCTGCGTCGCCTCTTGGCGGACTGCTCCAAGGCCAAGCCGGCGGCGAGGACCTCTCTCGCCTTCTCGTACAAGGGAGCCAGCGGCGCCGGCACCGAATCCTGCGACGTGGCTTCGAGGAGGAGTAACGGCAACGGTTTGTCGATGGCTTCCTGGAGCCGCAGGAGATGCTCAATCGTTAGGCCCCGCTTCTTATGGGCTACGCGACTGATAAAGGACTCGCTCAGCCCCAACGCGTCGCCGATCTGGCGTAGCGTCATGCCTTGCGCTTGCAGGTACTTCACCAGGTCGGCGGACAGATTCGCTTCGATCTGTCTTCTTTGTGTCTCCAAAGAAGGTTCCCGCACGGATCCTCGCGGCAATGACTTCCGTTGCTCTATCATCGATCACCCCTTTCGGGTTTCTTACGCTTCTTGGCGCGCTCGTAAGCCTTGAAGGCGTAGCAGGCAAGCGTCACCTTCAAACAGATCTCGTTCACAATCCGCTCTGACTCCTCACTTGTCAGCGAACGCTCCAATTGCTGCAAAGCCTGCTGAATCTGTCTTTCGTACTCCTCACGTCCGACGAATTCATGCCGTCTCAGAAGTTCGAGAAACTCCTCGGTCTTGGCGATGAAGTACCGTTTCTGTGCGTCAAGACCGACCCTATGGCCATTATGCCTTTGACTCGGCAATTCGAATGCCTCCTTTACTCTACCAGCATGTTGCCCATTGGGCAAGCCCTTTTTTGCTACTTCGCAATTGTTCTGGCTTGCTGGCCCGCTCGACGACCCGACCGAACGCCTCGTTCGAAGCAGTTACACCCACTGCTGCCTTGTTTTGAGGCGCCAATCTGGCGTCTCAAAACGGCACCCACCGGCAGTTCCACACAGGACTCCAGTCAATTCGTCGTAGCTTCATCGGGGGTGTGTTCTCTGGGGAGTATTATGGCGGATGGAGGCGAGGAAGGCAAGGGAAAAAGTGACATGTGACAGGCATAATGTAGTAGTCGGTAGCCGGTTGTCAGTTCCTCTTGGCTCGGCGAAAACCGAAGGGTTCCTTCAGTTGCTCCTCGTTTTTGAGGTGGCAATTTGGCACCTCAAACAATGCGTGATCTTCTCCCCGCGCGATCCCTGGCATCGAGTCACGGGCGTTTCGGTCAACCTGTTTTTCTGCGTCGCCTCTTGGCGGACTGCTCCAAGGCCAAGCCGGCGGCGAGGATCTCGCGGGCTTTCTCGTACAAGGGCGCCAGCGGCGCTGGCACCGAATCCTGCGGGGTGGCCTCGAGGAGGAGTAACGGCAACGGTCTGTCGATGGCTTCCCAGCGCGGCCTTCGGCCGCAACCGAAACCAAGTGGTCCGCAGACACACTTGCCCCTGCGAAGGCAGGGGTCTACACCGATTGACCCAGCCCGGCCTTCGGCCGGAGCCAAGATTTCCTCTCGCCAAGACGCCAAGAGCGCCAAGAAGATCAAGTCAGACACCCTCTCTCCCTTGGCGCTCTTGGCGTCTTGGCGCGAGACATAAGTCTTTTGGTTATCGCGACTTGCCTCATGCCGCCGGAATCATCCGAAGATGTTTTTCGGTAGTTGCGAATTAGCGGCGCAGACACACCTGTTGCTCAAGTGGAGGTATGCCGGCTTTAGGGTCGCTTCGAGGATTTTCGGCGTTTGGCCCGCAACTCGGCCAACTGCAGGACCAGTCGCAAGGTTTCGTTGACGGCCTCCGCCGTGGGAAACGCCTCGGCGACATCGGGAGCCAGTAACACGAGATTCGTGCCCTCTCGATACCGTTGGGCATACTTCCCTTGCACCCCTGTCTTCAGGAGCTCGCTGAGGTCGTACTCCGGGCGGAGATCGTCATTTCTGCCTTTTGCGGATTTCTTCTTCATACTGTGCACGCTCCGCACGAGTCAGTTCCCGTGCGCTGATAATGCGGATTCTATCGCCGCGATCTGTGTGAGCAATCATCAAGACCCGACCACGTTCCGAGGTACCGAACGTCAGGTAACGATCCTCATCTGTCGAATGGTCGGGGTCGAAAACGGTAATGCCCAGAAGGTCCCGCAAGACCGTAGCCGCTTCGGGGAAGCTCACGCCGTGCTTCCGAAGGTTGACTTTCGCCTTTTCCGGGTCCCATTCGAACTCAAGCATCGATCTCTATTGTGTCGAGACCATGCAGAGAAAGCAAGGAGGAAAGCGAACTGCTGACGACAGAGAACTGACAACAGTCAACTGCTACTCATCGGCAGATTGCGCCGATTTCCACAGCCCGGCCTTCGGCCGGAACCAAAGGCGTATCGAACGGTGGCTCTCCTTCGACGGCCGCTACGGCGTGTAGCAAGAACATGCCAGGTGTAATTCCGGCGTGGGCCTGCTTCCTTTTTCGGTCCTCCTTCTTGAATCTGCGAAAATCGGCGTAATCTGCGGATACTCCAACTCATTTACATTTGGAGACTTGCAGTTGTATGATGCAAGCCTGATGGCGAAACCAGTGGGAGGCAAGTAAGCTGTCCTTGGGATTCGTTCTGATTCGAGGAGATCGGGATGAGACGAGTGGTTTTAGCAACGATGGGGTGTGCCGCATTGGTGATGGTCTGCTGTCTTATGGTCCTGTCCTCCGCGAAAGCGGCGGAACCGGCAGGCAAGCCCTCGGTGGCGCTGTTCAGCGAAGGCTTCGAGGACTCCCGCCTGCTCCAGCGTGGCTGGTACGACGGGGACAAATTCGCTATCTCCGCCAAGGAGCCGTTCGGCGGCAGAGGGTGCATCGAGTACCACTGGAAAGCCGGCACCACGTCTCCCGACAGCTCGTCGGGAAGATGAAGTTCAATCAATTTCTCTTGACCCCGTACTTCGGGCCGGGACTGCTCCCGCACGAACAGACCCTTTGGATCGACGAGCTGGTGGTGGGGACGAGACGCCTCGGTCCGATCCAGGACAGATGAACGAATCGGTTCCGGCCGAAGGCTGCCCCGGGTGCTTCGTGTTGCTACTTGTTCAAATTTTGTTTTCCTGCGCGCATCTTCTCGCCAAGATGACACAAAACCTGGAAAAACAACAGATGAGGTCTCGCGCTAGGACGCCAAGATCGAAGGCAAGATCGGCACCGCCCCGTCTTGTTAGCCCTGCAAAGCCGCAGTGTCTTGTTCTTTTTGACAAGCTTTCTGCTGGGACATGCCGTAAGTCTCCAGACGCAAATGAGTTAGAAAATCCACAGATTACACCGATTTTCACAGATTCAAGAAGGAGGAACGAGGCCCGCTGTTGTCGATTCTCTTCCTTTTGCTCTTTGGCCCTTCTTGAAAATCTGTGGTAATCGGCGAAATCTGCGGATGACTCGTTTTGGTTGCGGCCGGGGGCCGCGCTGGGCTCTTCGCGTGCCATTCGGCTTCGCTCAGGGCAAGCTTTGGGGAGAGGAGATCTTGGTTCCGGCCGAGGGCCAGACTGGGTTCATCCCCGTTCCTCGGCGGTTCCATTTTTCCCGGATTTGTCTTGACTGCGAATTCTGGCACATGTATGATAGCCTCACAACTGAATAGAGACATAGAGACAGTAAGATGGGAGGGTCTCGTCATGGGCGGCGCAGGGTCATCCGCCGCAAGGATGTCCGTGTTGTGAGGGCTGCCTCCTGCCTGGGCCGGGGTTTGGGACCGGTTCCCCGGTGTGCTCCCTGCGCAGACAGGGGCAGGTGAGCGCCGGCACGGTGGGAGCGGGGCCATGGGTCGGGCTAATAATGCAAAACAAAGCCCAAAAGGCAGTACCCGGTAGTCAGCAATCAGTAGTCGGTTGGGGGACCGCCGTACAAACAAAGCCAATTGGGAAAAGGGGTCGGCGACTGGGCAACCGAGACCCGAGCCCCGTCTCCCAGGCTTTTGTGCGAAACAAACCCAATTTGCGGGGGGACATCGTGAGCGGTAAGTGCTGGAAGGAAAGGGAGATATGAGGAATTACCCACCAAGAGGGCGACGGAAAAACAAAGCCAATTCCTGCCACCATGCCGACCGGGAGATCAGCGTTCCCGGGGGGCCGGCGTGCAAAACAAACCCAATTTCGGGGCGTTGGCGGGCTGGACCCACGAGGGCCAGTCGCGCCAAACAAAGCCAATTGTCCCCGGACAGGCCGGGAAGACCATCGCCAAGGCCAGAGGCCTTGACGATGCCACCCGTAGCAGAGGACAAGCGCGCCAAACAAAGCCAATTCGCGGATTGGACAAGTGGAGGTAAGTAATGGCCAGAAAAGGAGTTATGAGGATTTTGCATGACTGGGCGGCTCGGCGAAACAAAGCCAATTTCAGGAGTCTAAGGGTGGTCGCGGACACGAAGGTCAAAAGCGCCACCCGGCCTGCTGTGACAGGCCCTTCGTGTTGTGACATATTATCTGTCTACGCATGTCGGCACAGGCATTGCCTGTCGAGCACCGATCTGGTAGACTTATTGAGGAGTATCGGGTGTCGGCCTTGGCGGCTGGGACAGGAGGATAAGCCACCAGGCGACGAGAGGTGTTGCAGATCGCCTATCAGGTCGGAATCGGAGGTTCAGGTGTGATGCGGTGGGTCAAGCAAGCGATGGAGGCGGGGTGGGGATGGACATTCCCATCAGGTACGAAGTGTGATGACACGGCCGGAATTCCTCCGGCGTGCAACTATTCTGAAGGAGGACCATCATGTCTAACAGATTCTCTCATGCAATTGTGCTGGTCTTGGTCTTGAGCCTGGCCAGCGGGGCTTGGGCCAACCTGGTGGGACACTGGAAACTCGACGAGGGCAGCGGCACGACGGCCCGCGACGCCAGTGGCAATGGCTACGATGGCACGCTCCAGGGCGGCCCCCAGTGGGTGGCCGGCATGGTTGGCGGCGCGCTGAGATTCAGCGGTAGTAATAGTGTGAACTGCGGCAGCGCACCGAAGGCGGCGCTCACTCAGACCGTCAGCATCGCCCTGTGGGTCAACCCTGCCGATTTGACGGGCGACCGTGCCTTCGCCAGCCGTTCGGCCGGCGGCATCGGGTATGCCTTCAAATCGAACAGCACCCACCTGCGCTTCACCACGCCCACCATCCTCGACTATGACGGTAACAACAGCATCTTGAAGCTCAACACCTGGCAGCATGTCGCGGTCACCGTGACGGCTAACAAGACGGGCGGCTGCGTGTTCTACATCAACGGTGTCGCCACCGACACCCTCAACAGCACCCAGATCCCCGCGGGCAGCGCGAACGTGGAGATCGGCCACAATCATTGGGAACAGTGGTGCATGGGCATGATCGATGATGTGCGGATCTATGACCACATTCTGACGGCGAAAGAGGTCCAGGACGCCATGCGTGGCGTGGGCCGCGAAGTCGCCAGCGATCCCGTCCCCGCCGACAAGGCGACGGACGTGCCCCGCGACAGCGTTCTGAGCTGGACCGCCGGTCCGTTTGCCGGCGCGCACGACGTGTACCTGGGGACCACGTTCACCGACGTCAACACCGCCTCCCGGACGGACGCCAAAGGCGTGCTGGCCGGCAAAGGGCAGGCCGACGCGACGTTCGATCCGCCCGGCTCGCTGGCCTACGGGCAGACCTACTACTGGCGGATCGACGAGGTCAACAAGACTGCCGACGCGACGATCTTCAAGGGCGGCGTCTGGTCGTTCACCGTCGAGCCTTACGGTTATCCGGTCAAACCCGCGAAGGCCACGGCCTCCAGCTTCCAGGTCGGCATGGGCCCGGAGAAGACCATCGACGGCTCCGGCCTGACCGGGGACCTGCACGGCACCGACTCCACCACCATGTGGATGAGCGCCGGGGCCCAGCCCAACTGGATCCAGTACGAGTTTGACAAAGTCTATAAGCTCAACGATCTAAAGGTGTGGAACTCCAACCAACTGATCGAGGGCTTCCTCGGCTTTGGCGCCAAGAGCGTCAAGATCGAAACCTCCACCGACGGCACGACCTGGACCGCCCTGGCCAATGTGCCCGAGTTTGCCAAGGCACCGGGTATGCCGGCCTACGCTGCGAACACCACGGTCAACTTCGGCGGCATCGAGGCCAAGTTCGTCAAGCTGACGATCAGCGCCAATTGGGGCGGGATGGCGCCCCAGACGGGTTTGGCGGAGGTGCGGTTTACCTACATCCCGGTCCAGGCCTTCGGGCCCCAGCCGGCGACGGCCGCCACGGGAGTCAGCGTGGACACCGCTCTCAACTGGCGACCGGGCCGCATGGCGAGTTCCCATCAGGTGTATATCGGCACCGACCCGAACGCCGTGGCCAAGGGCACGGTGGCGGCCAAGACCGCGACCGACCACAGCTACACGCCCGATCCGCTGAATCTCGGGACCGCGTACTACTGGAAGGTCGACGAAGTCAACACCGTCACTTATCCGGGCGAGGTCTGGAGCTTCACCACGGCGGCCTACGGCGTCGTGGATGACTTCGAGAGCTACACGGACAAGGCCGGCCAGGAAGTCTTCTCGACTTGGCCCGACGGCTTTGACAATCCCGCGAAGAACGGCGCCGTGGTCGGCTTGGCTACCTCCGCCAACGGCACCTACTGCGACACGACCATCTTCCACGGGGGCAAGGCCTCGATGCCTATCGCCTACGACAACACCAAGGCCCCCCTGTCGGAGGCCACGCGGACGTTTGCCACGGCCCAGGACTGGACCGCCAGCGGCGTCAAGAGCTTGTCCCTCTGGTTCCGCGGCGCCGCGGGCAACACCGGGAACCTGTACCTCAAGATCAATAGCACGAAGGTCGCTTACGACGGCGCCGCGAACGATGTTGCCCAGAGCATGTGGCTGCCGTGGAACGTCGATCTGTCCAAGGTCGGCGTAGACCTTAAGAAGGTCACCTCGTTGACGATCGGCATCGAGGGGGCCGGCAGCAAGGGCACTCTGAACATCGACGACATACGGCTGTATCCGAGGACTCCGGCGTTCCTCACACCCGTCCAACCGGCCGCGACCGGCCTGGTGGCCCGTTATACCTTCGACGGGGATTTCCGGGATTCGGCGGGCTCCTACCACGGCACGGCCGCGGGCGCCAGGACCGTGACCGATACGGCCCGGGGACAGGTGGCCTTGTTCAACGGCACCAGCGACAAGGTGGACGTCGCCTACAACGCGAACCTCAATCCGGCGGCCTTCACCGTGAGCGCCTGGGCCAATCCCACGACGGTCGGCACCAGCTACCGCTCGCCGGTCACCTCGCGCGATGATGCCCCGCAACGCGGGTACATTCTGTACATCGAGCCCACCGGCAGCACGTGGCAGTTCTGGACCGGGACCGGGACCGGCTGGAACAACACCGCCTCGGGCATCAGGGCCAGCCTGGGCGAGTGGACCCATGTGGCCGGCACATTCGTGAACAACCAGAAGGTGCTCTACCTCAACGGGCGTCAGGTCGGGCAGGGTACCTCTGCGCTCGGTCCCAACACGGCGCGGCCGCTACGCATTGGCGCCGGCGCGTCGGAATCGGCGACCGGCAACTACTTCTTCAACGGCTTGATGGACGAGGTGTGCCTCTATAACCGGGCGCTGCCGGCCGAGGAGATCGCCGGGTTGGCCGGCCACAAGCAACCGCTGCAGAAGCCTTTCTGAGCGGTCAACGCACAGACATCGCGACCGACCGGCCGAAGCCTGATATGCGTCGGCGTTGGGAAGAAGGTCATACGAGAGATAGGACAGGGCAGGGCGCCGTTCTGTGGCCCTGCCCTTCTACTGTGGGCATTTCGCGTGCTGGCAACCAAGGAATGAGTTCGGAAGAGAATGTGCCAGAGTGCTGAGAATTGAAACGAAATGCAGGAAACGCAGGGTCGGCGTGCCTGACATTGGGCAAGCCCTTTCTCACTACTCCGTGGTTCAAAAGACCCGGATTCCTGCCTGCGCGGGAATGACAGAGTCGGTCCTCGGCGTTCATCTCCGTTCCTCTGCGGTTCCATGGTTTCTGTGGCCAGTCCTGACTCCACAACCGGGCGTGGCTGGGCACCCTACGGCTTGGGCGAAGCAAAGGACATCGGGCGTGGTATGAGTGGCCTGAGTTCCTCTCGGGCCGGCGAAGGCCGAGAGATTCTTTCGGTGTCTCTCTCCCCGATAATGGAGCACGGTCCTCGACCTGCTCAGTCCCCCGGTGCTGACGTGCGTTTCGGCGCCGGTTCGCCCTGGTTGATGTAGCTCTTGTTGGCCCCGGACTCTTTGCCGACGCCGCGACGCATCAGGGTTTGCAGGTCGATGAGGTGCTTCTCATAGACACCACGCGGGGACGAGTCATGTTTGACGCAGAGACTCGCGGCCATGCCGATGACTTCGCCCATGCAGCCGCCGGTGCGCATCACGCGGACCGCGCCCAGGGCCTCGTGCGTCACGCTGATATCGCGCCCGGCCATGAAGAGGTTCGCCACGTTGCGCGAATAGAGGCAGCGATAGGGCACCCAGAAGGGCATCGGGTACGTGCCGTACTCGGCCTTCGAAATGAACGCGTCCCCTTCGAACCCTTTCTCGTAGCGCGGGTCGGGCAGGTGCAGATCGATCTTCCAGCCTGTCGGTACGCAGCCGTCGGGGAAGTTCCGGCCCTGCTCGAGGTCGGACTTGGTGAGCACGACGTCCCCCAGCAAGCGGCGTGACTCGCGCCGGCCCATGATGTAAGCGGCCCAATTCAGCGTGTGGTTGGGCAGTACGCGATCCACGTTCTTCAGGGCGTCCCAGGCGCCGTACATGGCGCGAAAGTTCCAGTCGCGAATGTCTTCCGCCTGGCGGATCGGGTCGCGGTCAAAGCCGCTTTCCCAATACCAGCCGCCAAGCTGGTCCGGGTTGGGCTTGGTTTTGTTGCGCCCGGGGAAGGGACGGTCGCGCAAGTCCAGCGCCCACTCGCAGCGCGGAAATGACACCGGGCCCAACGTTTCTTCCACGTTCCACAAGTTGCACGGTCCCATGCGACCGGTCGGCTCCATCTCGAAATCCGCTCCGGCCAGGAAACCAACCGCGCCGTCGCCCGTGCAATCGGCGAAACAACGGCCCGCGAGGCGAAGCCGCCGGCCCTGGTGGATATCCTGGGCGATGACGGCACGGATCTGGCGGCCGTCAGCCTCGACCCCATTGACGCGATGTTCGAGAAACAATCTCAAGTTCGGCTCGGCCCGCGCGACAGCCAGCTTCTTTTCGTCTTCGTACAGGTCCGCCGTATTCGTGGGGCCGTAGTGGGCGCGACGGGGCTGTTCCAGTTCCGCCACCACGTCGCCGATGCGCGGCCACGGCTCCTTGCTGCGGGCGCCCTGGAGCCAGACCCGCACCTCCGAACTGTTGTTGCCGCCGAGCACCGGACGGTCCTGCACCAGGGCCACCTTTAGCCCCAGCCGCGCCGCAGTGATCGAGGCGCACGTCCCGGCCATGCCGCCGCCCACCACGACGAGATCGAACTGGCCGGCGGGCTCCGGCGTTTCGGGATCACCCAGCAGCTTGCGGCGAAAGGCGGCCAATTCGGGATCGTGGTTCGGCGGAACCAGCGCGTCATCCGTCGTGAACAGAATGGCGTCGCAGCGGCCCTCGAATCCGGTCAGATCGTGCAGCATGAGGGTGATGCGCCGGTTCTCGATCTGTACCGTGCCGCCCGATTGCCAGTGCCACTCGGCGCCTTGGGTGCCGAACGTGGTGTTGAGCGGCCGGCCATCGAGAAGCAACTGAAAGCGTCCCGGTGCCCCCGGCGCTCTCCAGGCCGCCACCCAGTCCTTCGTCCGCACCCACACGCGATACGCTCCCGGAGTGGGCAGCTCGACGGTCGTGATGGCATCGGGAACAGGCCGGCCCAAGCCGTGCGCCAGCAAGTAGGGCGACCCCATCACATCCATGAACTGTGGGTCCACGACCCAGCCGCCTCGATTGCCGAACGCCTCGGCCTCGACCAGTACCGAGGCCGGACCGGCGGCGGCCGCCTTCTCCATAGGGATAGAGAACCCGCTCGCCACGACCAGAAGGCCAAGGAAGGCAGACATCCTCGGAGCCTTCGATTTCCAGAGGCGGATTTCAAATCTTGATTTCATGCGGACTCACCTCACTGTCATTGCACCCCCGCTCTGGGCGGGCCTGCGTCACGCGGGCGCGGTCGATGGCGATCACAAAGCCGCCGGTGGCCGCCCGTCGTCCGGCACCCATGGCGACAGGGACACCCAAAGCCATCAACACCATGCAGACGGTTTTGTTCAGCTTCATCGATTCCTCCTGTGAGAGCCGCATGGCGGTCTGAGCTGAGGTTAGTAGGCGAACGTCGGCCGGCCACCAGGTGCTGCGGCGGGCCATTATACCGCATTGCGCCCGCCTCGCCTATCCCATTGGGACCGGGGCAGCCCGACCTTTCGCACCGTAGGAGGGAACGAAAGCCCTCCGCGCACGGGGGTGTTCTATATTCACACAATTTGTGATGTGGATAACTTGTTGATAAGTCGCCGGGCCGTGACAATTTGTCGCCTCGATCCGTCGTAAATTATAGCAAAAACCGTGCCGGGTCAGATAATAATCGCTGATGTCGTGACATCTAACCCAGATTTCTGTGCTGTAAGTAACGTAATGTAAAGGGGTTATGGAATCCCTGGTATACCGCCCAGGAGGTTGGGAATAGAGAGGATTAGCTTGATATGAGTCATTGTCCAGGTTGCCCATTTTCACAAAACCCACAGGAAGTCGCTGTGCCAACGTGGAAAAGCGGTAGATAACAGGCTCTTTCGAGGCGCCGGAGCCGTCCGCCGAGGGCGTCAATCGGCCTTTTGGAGCTGCACCTGGCTGACCGCAAGCTCCACCGGACGGCCACTCGCGGCAAGGCGAAAGTCCGCCCCGTTGGCACGATTCATGAAACGGCAGTCGGATAGGCGGAACTCAGCGGTTTTCCACCGCCCCGTGCCGGTCACCGCCATGCTGCCGCCCGGTCGGAATGCCCCTTGGAGAGGGCCCTGGCTCACCGTGCTGTCGTACTCGACGGCGAACGATGAGCAGCCCGCGTCACGATACGTGACCTGGAGCAGCAGCGGCTTGCCGAGCAGGCCGTAGGCGAAGGCGTCATCCACGTTGAAGTAGAGGTAGCGCGACGCCTGCGAGTGCGGATTCGGTATCGTGACAGCGGCCCGCATGTTCTCGAACGTTCGCAGTTCCCAGTTGCCGTCACCACCGCTGGGGCGCAGATCCAGGCCCTTGGGCTTGTCCGGTTCCCAGCCTACGGTCTTGGCGTTGATGTAACTCGAAGGCAGGTCCAGGTGCGTGCCGGCGTGCCACAGATCGGAGAACAGACGCGTCATCACGATATAGCTTCGCCCGTACTCGCGGGAGTGGGCGATGTCCGTGCCTTCGTGCCACTCGTTCCACGTCTCGACGTGCACCAGCCACGGCCGGGCTTTCGGATCGAGTTGCAGGAGCTTGGTCCAGCGGTCGATGTACGTCCCGCCGTCCTTGCGTGGGACGACCAGCGGCTGACGGCCCGGCACGGCGCTATGGTCGTAACCCGGCCCCAGCGCCGCGACATCGCGAAAGAGGATCGGCCCACTGACCGCGCCGCCCCAGGAGTAGACGGCGTCCGCCTCGCCCTCCCAGCCGATGGACTTGACGAGGAAAGGCTCCACGCCGAAGTCCGCCTTGAACCGTGCCTTCACGTAGGCGAACTGTCGCTTGGGGTCCTGCTTCTTCGCAAACGCGGCCTCGTAGAGGAAGACGATCGGCCGGCCGTCGACGCAGGCCCACTTCGCCGGCGGAATCAAGCTGAAGAAGTCGCGGATGGCCGTGTAGAACCACTGCCGCCCGAAGTCCGTCGTCAGGTCCACGTGGTAGCTGCTGCCGTCGGCGTTGGAGCCGTTCCACCGGAGAATCGACGTGTCGTAGAACAGGCCGATCGCCGGCGGCTTGAGACCCTCTTTCTCCAGCGCCGTATGCGCCGCTACCAACGGCGGCAGACCGGCGAAGCTCCAGCCGTCGTACTGGCCCGGCACGCCCCAATAGACCGGCATCAGGAAATCAATCCCGGCGTCGATCATGTCCTTGAGCTGCGCCTTGTGCCAGGGGATGCGCCGGTAGCTGATCCCCTCCAGATCGGCCGGATGGGTCGTCAGAGCGTCCGTGCCGTCGTGATCGACGATGTGAGCCCTGCTGTCAACATCGTACCAATAGAAGAAGGTCGTTCCCACCAGGGGCCGGCCCTTCGTGAAGGAGTCCGCCTTCTGATGATCCGCGGCCTTCAGCGGAAAGAAGGCTCCCGGCGGCTGCGCCGGCAATTCCTGCGGCTGTCCCCCGGCGCCCCAGCACAAGACGGAAACCAGAATCATGGCGTTACGCATAACACCGCCTCCATGGTCAGCGATATCGCGACACTTCGAAAACAACGGTCTTGCCTATTCTTATCTCGATCATACCTCTCGTCCCCATCCGCCGCCACCGTCGGCGCGGGATGGGAATACTGGAAGGATGGAATAGTGGAATGCTGGGATCTCTCGCCCGCCAGGAATTGGCTTTGTTTCGCACGCTGGCACCTCCGCAAAATTGGCTTTGTTTGTACGGCGGTCTTCCGACCGACTACTGGCTACCGACTACCGGCTACTGCCTTTTGGCTTTGTTTCGCACGTTTGCCGCGCGTGCCGGGTGGCAGCGTCAAGGCCGAAGGCCTTGGCGCTGGTCTTCCCTGCCCGCCCCCAGCCAATTGGCTTTGTTTCGCCGAGACCCGCACAAGGGTAAAATTCATCATAACCGTTTTCTCACAAAGCACTTGTAGTTGCCTCTCCCCCCAGTGAAATTGGCTTTGTTTCGCACGCCGGGGCAGCGCCGGCAGCATTAGGGCCTTGCCATCCCTGGTCCATTCCTGCCGAGCCCGGCACAATTGGCTTTGTTCTGCATGACTGGCTCCAGAAGCGGCTCTGCCCGCCCATGGGGAAATTGGCTTTGTTTGTACCACGGTCTTCCAATCGACTACCGGCTACCGCCTACTACCTTTTGGCTTTGTTTGTACGGCGGTCTTCCGACCGACTACTGGCTACCGACTACCGGTTACTGCCTTTTGACTTTGTTTCGCACGCTTGTCCCCCTGTGATGGGTGGCATCGTCAAGGCCTCCGGCCTTGGCGATGGTCTTCCCTGCCCGCCTGCCGCAAATTGGGTTTGTTTGGTGCAATCGCCTGAGCAAAAGCTCCGCTGGTAACTCCGCGGCCTACGCCCGTCCGAGTCCATGTCGGCGAATTGGCTTTGTTTTGTCGAAGCCTGTTGCATGTACGTGTTACCATAACTCCTTTTCTGAAAGGCACTTGCCCCTCCCATTGCTCTGCACGAAATTGGCTTTGTTTGGCGCAGAAGCGCAGGGCTCGGGGGTCGGGTACCGGGTGTCAGTCTGCTGATCCCTGACCCCTGCAACCTGATCCCTGTTCAAATTGGCTTTGTTTCGCACATTCGCCCCTCCCAGGGTCGCCGGCCTGCCGCCCGGCCGGCCTGAATTGGGTTTGTTTGGCGCAATTGCGCCCACTTGTAGGGTGGATCGGGCTCCCAAACGCGAAAAACCGCGTTTGGGGTCCCGGCTTGCCCCACCGATTCCTATGGGCAGGTGCAAATTGGCTTTGTTTTGCCCAAGCCTGTTGCATGTACGATTTACCATAACTCCTTTCCTGAAAAGCACTTGCCCCTCGCGTGGCTCTGGCGGAAACTGGCTTTGTTTGGCGCAGAAGCGCAGGGCTCAGGGCTCGGATACCGGGTGTCAGTCTGCTGGTCCCTGACCCCTGAAACCTGATCACTGTTCAAATTGGATTTGTTTCGCACGAAAGCCCAAGGGACGTAGGAGCATCGGGTCCGACGTTGCTGACCCCCGACCACCGAACCCCGATGCCTGTTCGACTTGGCTTTGTTTTGCGCATTCGACCCCGCCAAATTGGGTTTGTTCTTACAACCGACTACCGGCTACTGACTACCGACTACTGCCTTTTGGCTTTGTTTGAAACAGTCTCGAACAAGGGGGCTGGGCAAAGGCTCGTACGTTCGCCCCAACCTCTCGTCGCGGCCGCCGCCCCGGGCGGCCGCTCCTTCATAAGAAGACGCTTCTCGACGCCCGTATGTTGTGCAAGAATCTAAAATATCACCAAAATTCTTGGCCACCCAGCCCGCAGGGCGACAGATCATAGCCCAGCCATTCATCAGCCATTTTCTGGGCCGAGTTGATTGGACTGGATGGGCCCGTTCCCCGTGGGGTCGTGTTTTTCAGCGGAAGCGGAAGTCCAGCTTGAAGCCGTAGAGCCAGGGCACCTGGGGATTGATGTTTTCCTCCCGGAGTCGGTGGGGCAGGTTCTCGTAGTGCGCGCGTAACTGGGCTTCGTTGGGAGCGTTATAGTAGGTCACGATGATCGTGTCCTCGTGAACCCGCACGTCGCCCTCGAGCCCGCGAAAGAAGTCCTTCGCCAGATGATTCGCCTCCCAGCCACAGACCGGCTCTCCCAGCCGCGTCCGCACTTGGTGAATCGCCGCTTGCGCCAGCAGGGCCAGGGTCATGTGCCCGTAGCGGATATGGAGGTTCGCTGTGCCGGCCCGGTTCCAGCCCAAGGCCTGATGGGCGTTGAAGAACTCTTCCACATGCCAGCGGCGGGGAAAGTCGAGCGTCAACGCGTCGACTTCCGCGCGTGGCGCCGTGCATAGGAAGGCTTTGAAATGCCAGTCTTCGGGGCGTTCGCCGCTGCGTTGCACGAACTGGTAGCAGGGACCGTCCGCGCTCCGCTTCATCTGGTAGGGCCGCTGGGTCGTCGCGAACCCTGCCCAGCGCGGGCGGAATTGCTCCGGCGGAATCGCCCGTACCTGCCGGAGGATGGCGGGTTGATTGGGCATCGGGACCAGCAGATCGAACCCGGTCCGACGAGGGACCTCCTCCACCAACTCGGCGCTGCAATGCTCCGCGTCGGCGACCACCAGGGCTGGTCCCGAGGGGGACGGAGCGAGGATGGAGGCGGCCAAGTCCAACAAAGAGGGGGTCGCTTCCGCGACCGTGCGGGCGGCCGTGGCGGTGGTGAAGCCAATCGGTTGGTGGGTGTCGGCATCCAACACCCAGAACGTCTGGGCCACCTTCGTGGGGCGGCTGGCCTGGGAGGAGGTGTGCTTTCGCATGTGCCGCTGGCTGTAACTGCGGACGCGATGCGGATCGACGGCCAACAATTGGCCGCGGAAATGCCCCGAAGCGCGGCGGATCTGGCCGAGCGCCACCTGCAATCGCAGCGCGTCAGCGACCGTGTGCTGCGCCAGCAGCTCGTGCACCGCGGTGTCGCTGGCGAGGAAGGGCAAACCGTTGGCCAACTCAAAGCCCCCACCCTGCGTCAGGCTGCGGTCCGAACGGAAGCCGCTGGTACAGGTCGCGGCCTCGTGGACCAGTTGCAGGGCCAGCCGGGGTTCCACCCGCTCCGGGGGCTGGCCGGTCCACCCACACAGCAAGTCCCACGTCCCCAGCCGCAAATGCTCCGGCACCAACAGCCACAGCCCCAACAGGTTGCCCTGAACTTGGTCGGCCAATAATTGCCGTACGCCCCGTTCCAGGCTGGCCGGATCGCACGGCCGTTTCTGCGTGCGCTGCCACGTGGCCTGGGTTTCGATCTCCCCCGCGCCCGCCGGACGCGGGCGGCACTCATAGAGTTTTTTTTTGTAGGCCGTAGTCGGTGATGACCCGCTCGACGCTGCGGGTGCTGATCGGCTGGCCGGCTTGCCGCAGCTTTTGCCCGATCACCTGCGCCGACGCTTCGGGGTCCAGAAAGCGGTGCCGAATCACTTGGCGTACCACTTCGTCCGTGCGTCGATAGCGGGTCTTGGGGCCCCGCCGTTGGCTCTGTAGCGCTGCGGCCCCGTGTTCTCGGAAGGCTTGACGAAGCTGGAAGTAGCGTTGCTTGCTGAACCCGAATTTCTGCGCGGCCCGCAACGGCCCCAGGCCTTCGCATTCGCCCGCGATGAGCATCGCGAGTTTGCGGGTGACTTCGTCCTTCGGGCGGACGGGCAGGGATCCTCCCGGCCCCACGAGTGTGTGCTTCTGGTCGTCCCACTGCATCCGCGTGCCTCCTACTGAGCGTGACCACTGGTATCCATACCGACGCCTCGAGGATAGCACGAAGTCCCAAGAAAGTCCAATTAAATCTGGCGTATATCTTTCCCATCTTCCTCTCAGAACGTGGACATGAGGCTTGCCGTAAGCCCTAACGCCGCTTCGCTCGGGCCAATTATCCGCCATATTGAATTAGACCCACTGCCGGTCCCCAGACCGTACCACCGCTGACAGAGCCTCGGGGAGGACAAACAAACACGCCCTACAAAATGGCTGATAAATCGCTGGGCTATGGTCTTTCGCCCTTCGGGCTGGGATGGCTGCGGGTGGGCCGCGGCAGGGTCATGTACCCTTGCCGGACTTCCGGGTCAGGCGACGTTGACGAGCACCTTCATGCAATTGTCCGCGCGGCTCTTGAACGTGGCGTAGGCCTGGGGAATGTCGTCCAGGCCGAAGCGGTGCGTGAAGCAGAAGCTCGGATCGATTTTTCCCTGTCGCGTGTAGTCGAAGAGGCGCGGGATGTACTTGGGTCCGTGCATCAGGCCCATGTGAAAGTGCAGACCTTTGTTGAAGGCGACCGAGCCTTCCTGGTCGATCCGCGGGTTGTCGATGGTCCGCCAGGAAATGAACTCATTCGCCTGGTCGTTGATGATCTCGGTCGTCCAGGTTTCCGGGCCCAGTCCCGGGATCTCCGCGGTCCACTTCAGGTGCGTATTGTCGAGCACCTCGATGCTCTTGGTCCCGGGCACGAAACGCACCAGATTCTCCGGCTGTCGCCAGGCCTGATATAGCTCTTCGGGGCTCTTGAGAATGGTGATGCTCCGCCGAACGTCGGTGTCGTAGTCGCGCTGCTGCGCCATGGGCTTACCCCTTCATACCGCACCACGGAGGGAAGGAAGATCGCGCCGCGCGGCGGTCTTCTGTTCCCGTAGATAGAGTATCTTCGCACTCCGGTCATCATGCTCTCCGGCGGAGCCGATGCCCATCAGGGCCATCCTCTATGTGGAAAGACAAAACGCTGATCCTGCTTCTTCGCCGGCGCGGCGGCCTCCATTCTCCTACCGTATTCTGCGGGATTCGCCTATCGCATTCCTGGACGCGAACGCCAAGCATGGAGAAAAACCCCCTTGTTTAGGAGACGAAGACATGATCGAGAACGAATCCACCTATCGTCGTCGGGCTGTGGTCGCGGGCGCTGGGGCGGCCGCCGCCTTGATCCTGGCACCGACCGCCTGGGCCGCCGAGGCCGACAAGAAGCAAACCCAGCCAGGCGCCGAGACCGGCACAAGTATGACAGAAAGGGGTGCCCTGACCCCCATGGAAGATCTCGCGTGCCAGCACGCCGTGGCGCGGCGTGTGCTGCTGGCCTGTCAGACGAGTCTGATCCGAGAGGGCGGCTCGGCCGAGCCGGCGGCGAAGACGCTGACCGCGGCCGCGACCATGCTCCGCTCCACGGTGGACGAGTTCCACGTGAAGCTCGAGGAAGACCACCTCTTCCCGCTCTTCCAGAAGACGGGCAAGTTCACGGATCTGGTGAACACCCTGCGCGAACAGCATGCGGCGGGCCGACGCCTGATCGACTCCATTCTTCAGGCCAGTGAGCAAGCCGGCGGCAATGGCAACATGGAATCGCTGGTCCGCAACATCATGGGGTATACCCGCATGCTCCAGGCGCACACAGCGTATGAAGAGACCCTCCTGTATCCGCAGATTCGGGTGGTGGCTTCGGACGCCGACTACGACCGGCTCCAGAAGACCTTGCAGGATGCGAGTCGTCAGAAGCTCGGCCCTCAAGGTTTTGCGGGCCTGTTGGCCAAGGTCGCGGACCTGGAGAAGTCGGCGGGCATCACCGGTCTGGCCCAGTTTACGCCGAAGATCGCCGGCGAGGCGGTTGTCCGGCCGACCAGCACGCCTTGAGCGACTGCCAACGCAATTGATGCCCCGTGCACGTCGAACCGGCACGGATAGACTCAAAAGGAGACTCCAGCCCGCCGTGCAAGCCACGCATGGTGGGCTGGATGCTCTTGTGGTGAAGTCGCCCATCATGCTGTCTCACGCACCCCATTTACACGCCACAGGAGGCATGCTATGAATACCGCATGTCCAATGCGCATGAGAAGGCTCGGGAGTTCCTGGAACATCAGCAGGCGTTTCGGCTGGGCGAGCTGCTGACGGAGTCGTCGCACCCGAAGACCCGTCGGCTCTCGCAGACGATCCGGACCGATGTCGCGGCAGGCGTTCGTCTGCTGCAATCGGTAGACGAGGACATCCCGGCGGCCCTGGAGAGCATCTTCGCGCAGGACACATTTGCTCGTCTGGTCGGGGCTTTCCGCGAGGCGATCCACGCGGGCCGGCGGATCTACTTCACGGGCTGCGGAGCCACCGGCCGGCTGAGTATCCTCCTGGAAGCCGCCTGGCGGCGTTTCTGGCGCGAGAGGAAACCGCATGATGCCGATGCCGCGCGAAGGGAGGATCGGTGCATCAGTGTCATGGCCGGCGGGGACTTCGCGCTGATCAAGTCGGTGGAGGGGTTCGAGGACTTCCCCGACTTCGGTCGCCATCAACTAAAAGAGGCGGGGGTCCAGCGGGACGATGTCGTGGTTGCCATCACCGAAGGCGGCGAGACATCATTTGTTATCGGGACCGCCTGGCAGGGCCTCGATGTGGGCGCGCACGTCTTCTTCGTCTATAACAACCCCAGTGATTTGCTGCGCCGGCATGTGCAGCGGTCGCGAGAGATCCTGGACGAGCCGCGCATCCACAAGCTCGACTTGGCGACCGGGCCGATGGCCATTACGGGCTCGACGAGAATGCAGGCCACGACGACGGAGCTTCTCGTCGTCGGCGCCGCTCTGGAAACAGCGATCGCACATGCCTACGCGAGCGTGCGTTCGCCGCGGGAGTACTGCGGGCTTTTTGCAGAGCTGCTCCGGCAACTATCGAGCGCGGAGGCCGTCGCGGCCATCGCTCACATGGTGGAACTGGAGGAGCAGGTCTACCGCCGGCATGGCCTGGTGACTTACGTCGCCGATTCTCTGTTGCTCGATATCCTGACGGACACGACCGAGCGCGCACCCACGTTCATGTTGCCGCCGTTCCGCAAGGCGGGGGACGTGATCGCGCCGGTCTCCTGGTCGTTCGTCAAGAGCCCGCACCATCCGACGCGCGAGGCGTGGGCCGACATGCTCCAGCGCGCGCCGCGGGGTCTGACCTGGGGTCCCGACGTCTACCAACAGTTGAAGGCCCCGCTGACGCTACAAGCCAATCCGCCCAAGCTCGACAACGAGGAAATCTACAAGTTCCGCATCGGCAATGAGCCCGATCCCTCACGCACCGCTGCCCCCGATTCGCTGCTGGTATTCGTCGGCAACTTGTCCCATCATCCATCATCCGTCGGCAATCATCCATACAACCGGACCGCGGCGATCACGTTCGGGCCGACCGTTGCCCCACTGGAGGTGGATGAGCACATCCACATCCGCTGCGATCTGCCCGCCTTGCCACTGCGCCTGTGGGAACATCTGGCAGTCAAGCTGATCCTGAATACGCTTTCGACCGCAACGATGGTCCGGATGGGGCGGGTGATCGGCAACGCGATGGTCTGGGTCTCGCCCAGCAACAAGAAGCTGATCGACCGGGGCTGCCGACTCATCGCGCAGCAGACGGGCTGCACCTACGAGCACGCCTGCGAGGTCCTGCACGAAGCGATGGAGGAAATCGCCCGCCGGGCGCAGGCGGGAGAAGAGGTGCCGTCACCGGTGGCGCTGGCCATCGAACGCCTTGCCGCCGAGAGCGGGGAGAAGACAACATGAAGACCGCGAGGCACGGAAATCTCAAATTCCAAATCCCAAATCCCAAACAAACTCTAAATCCCAAATCTAAAATTCAAAACGGCACCATGGCCAGCAACCGCGTTTCGATCATTCGTGCTTGGAACTTGGGATTTGTTTGGGATTTGGAGTTTGGGATTTGGAGTTTCTCCCGAGGTTTGATCCTCACCTCCTTCCTGTGCCTGTCCCTCTCCTGCCACGTGGAACGCGTGCGCGACCCGCGGTGGGCGCGGATTGATGCCGCGGTCCAGGAAGAGATTCAGGCCGGGCATCTGCCCGGGGCCGTGGTCCTGGTCGGCCGGGGGGACCGGATTCTCTATCACCAGGCTTACGGCCAGGCAGTGGCCGAGCCGTTCCAGGCGCCGATGCACAAAGACACGGTGTTCGATATGGCCTCGCTGACCAAGCCGACCTCGACCGCAACGGCAGTCCTGGTCTTGATCGACCGGGGCAAGCTGGACCCGAATGACCTGGTCGCCAAGTACGTGCCCGCCTTTGCCTGCGACGGAAAGGAGAACGTGCGGATCAAGCACCTCCTGACCCACACCTCCGGCCTGCCCGCGTATACCGATGCCAACAGTCTGAAGACCCAGTATGGCAATCCGTGCCCCGACAAGGTGGTGGAAAAGATCTGCGGCCTCAAGGCACAGTCCGAGCCGGGGGAGAAGTTCCGGTACAGTTGCCTCGGCTATATCACCCTGGCTCAGATTATCCGGATGGTCACGGGACAGGGTGTCGACGAGTTCGCCCAAGCCAATGTCTTTGCGCCGCTCGGGATGAAGCACACGCGCTTCTGTCCGCCGGGCGCGTGGCAAGAGCGGATCGCCGGAACGGAGATTGTGGATGGTGAGTTGCTGCGCGGGACCATACACGATCCACTGGCCCGACTGATGGCGGGCGTGAGCGGTAACGCGGGCCTGTTCTCCACGGCTGCCGACCTGTCGCTCTACTGCCGCATGCTCCTGAATGGCGGCACGTGGAAAGGCAAGCGGATCCTCAGCCCTGCCGCCGTTGCGCTGCTGACGACCGCCCAATCGCACGGCCGGGCCTATGGCTTCGACGCCAGCTCCAGCTACTCCTGGGTCAAGGGCGCCTACACCTCGCCGAACGCCTTCTGCCATACCGGCTATACGGGAACGAGCCTTGTCTGCGACCCCGCCACCGGCACGTACCTGATCCTTTTGACCAACAGCGTCCATCCACACGACAAAGGGGCAGCCAAGCCGCTCCGCCTGAAGACCGCCGAGATCGTCTTTGGGCCTCCCCTGAGCCCGGGCAAGCCTGGAGAGGGTGCGTAAAAGGATGCGCGTTCTCTGAGTTGCAAGGACCTTGAGATTCTGCCATCGTTTTGGTAAGCTGATGGAGGCAGGAGTGGTGTTGTCAGGCGTATGCGGGAGGACGACATGAAGAGCATGAGAAGCATGGTCTTTGGGGCGTTGGCTGTGGTCGCCCTGTATGGCGTCGTGCGCGTTTTGCTCCCCGGTCGCCAAGAGACGCCGGAGCCGACAGGAGTTCAGCGCGAGGTCCGAACGGCCCCGCCCCGATCGACGGTGCGTTCGGTCGAGCCACGCGTGGCGACCGGGCCGACCCGGCCGCGGTTGTCGTCCGAGGAGCGCCCCGCGCCGGCCGTCAGTATGCCCGAGGCGGAACCGGTGAAACCTGAGGCGCGGGCCGCAGCCGACACACCGAAAGCGGCGCCCGCCAACACGAACGTGAAGAAGGCCGCCCCTACCCCAGGGAAGGCGCCACAAGCGGCTGGGGCCACGCCGGGCACGCGTTCCGGCAAACCACCGATCCAGGACCTGATGGCACGAGCGGCACTGAGTTTCGTCGGGGCGGACCCCGAGGCGGAATTGTACTGGTATGAAGCGATCAACGACCCGAGTCTCGGGGCCCAGGAGCGCCAGGACTTGATCGAAGACCTGAACGAGGACGGCCTCTCCGATCCGCACAATCCTACGGCGGATGACCTACCGCTGATTCTCAGCCGCATCCAGCTCATCGAAGAGGTCGTCTGGGACGCGATGGACGAGGTCAACGCCGATGCCTTTCTGGAGGCGTACAAGGATCTCGTGAACCTCGCGTTCCAAGCCATGGAGAACGGATAGTTTACTGATTGTCGGGCGGTTGCGGTGGCGAAGCTCGTTTCAGGACAAACGCGAAGTCGTTCGATGCCATCGCCCACCATGTCATTGCGAGCGCAGCGAAGCAATCTCCCACGCAGCGAATTGAGATTGCGTCGTCGCTACGCTCCTCGCAATGACATAAGGACGGACCGGCGCGTGACCTTGCGTTTACCCTGCAGATCCTCTCGTGGGACGTTCGACGTTAGCCGTAACGAGCCGCGCAACCGTCTCACGCATCACGGAAACAGTGTGGGGCTGGTCGCTTTCCGATCCGAGTCGTGTTGGCGGATCTCCGCCATCCAGGCGTCCGATTGCGATTTGCCAAGACCGAGGAAGGCGGACTGCGGATCGTGTCGTTGGCAAGCCGCGCGGGCTACGGCTTTGTTGGCGTTGGCGTAGCAGTAGAGGCAGCCGTGCGGGCAGGTGTCGTACGTGCCGATGTCAATACTTTCCGTGCAGCCGCACTCCTGGCGCGTGGGCTTCTCTTTGTACTCAAACCCCTGCGGAAAGAACAACTGCTCGACGAGCGCGCCGTCGATGCAGTGGGCTTTGTGAATCCAGGGGCTCAGGAGGTAATCGCCGCAGCAGGAGTACATCCGGATGCCGTAGCGCTCGGCGATACCCGCCAATCGGTCGGCCAGGGCGATCTTCTCCTCGACGTGCGGCTGGAGGAGGCTGATCCCGTTGTCGGTCAGCAGCGGCAGGAGGTTGCGTTTGACCTTCTCGTACTCGGTCACGAAGCTGAAGTAGCAGCGCTCGACCGGGCCGGTCAGTTGTGCGGCCAAGCGCTCGAAGGCGTCCAAGTAGAACTCCGCGCCGGTGATAGTGGATAAGACAATGGGGTCAAACCGCCAGTTGATATGCCGGGGCGAGTAGCGCTCGCCGAGGTACTTGAGCGTCTTCAGGGCGCCGGCCTTATCGAGATTGGTCTCGAAAACCGTCGGCAGGGCCGTGAGCGTGCAGTTGAAGTAGAACCGATAGCCGAGGCGATCGAGCGTATCCAGGTGCGGAACGAACGGCGTGAAGTCCTTCGACCAGAAGACAAAACAATCCACGTCCTGTGGCGCCAGCGAGACCAAATAGCGCTTGCCCCCGTAGGGCGCCACGACGCCCGCGAAACCCTCCTGAACGCGGCGCATGAACCACCCGCCATAAAAGGCGGGAATATCCGTCCGTCGCGATACCGAGATGATCCGTCTCATCGCACTTCCCTACCCAAACTGAATCATCAGCCACCAATGGCTTCATCGTACTTGACAGGATTCGATTAGCAAGGGAATGTTTGAAGTGTGAAGTCAGAACAGGACGCAGGACCGTAGGGGCGAATAATCATTCGCCCATCCAGACAAGGGACGATGGAGGACAAAAGAAAGCGGGACTGACAACTGAGAACCGAAAGAGCATTTTAGATCGAGTAGAGCGGAGGCGCGAGCATGTTTAGGTCAGTGGCTTCCATCGTATCGGCCCTTTCGAGCGGCGTGGCAAAGGGCCACCAGACCTTGCACCGCGGTTCCTCCGCCCCCTCTGAAATTCCGTACGGTGGGTT
>CAYHAJ010000380.1:0-9106 GCA_964354535.1 uncultured Pirellulales bacterium | reverse complement strand
TCCCCAACGCAGAATTCCGCGTTGGGGGACCCACTCCCAACTGTCCTCCTAATCGCGCAAAAGAAAAGCCCCCTGACGGGGGGGCAGGGGGCCTGGTACGGACCTTCTACGGGCGAATGGTTATTCGCCCCTACGAATGTTGCTACGGCAGCGGCGAAATGAACTGATAAGTGCCGCCGCCGACCTCGAAGACGGCCGTGCCGTTTTCCGTGCCGACGAAGCGCACGCCTTGGGCTTGCGCGGCGGGTTTGCTCCCCTCCACAATTCGACTGGCGTCTTCTGTTGGGACGTAGACTGTCGCGGTCGTGTTGGCCGGGATGGTGACGTAGAGACGCAATTCATTCGAGTAGGGGTCAGGTGTTGGGGATCGGGTGTCAGGCGGCTGAGCCCTGAGCGCTGAGCCCTGAGCCCTGGGGATGATCCGCCAAGCGGAGGCGATGGGGCCGTGAATCGAGTTGTAGGTGGTCTTGGCCCAAGACACGCGGCCGCCGAGCTGCGGGCGAATGGTGATCCGCTGGTACGCAGGGCCGCTCGTATCAATGCCGCCGATGGTTTTGAACATCCACTCGCAGACCGCTCCGAAGGAGTAGTGGGCGAAGGAGTTCATGCCGGGGTCTTGGAAGCCTTTCTCCGGCGTCCAGCCGTCCCAGCGCTCCCAGATGCTCGTCGCCCCATGCCGGATCGAGAAGCCCCAGGAGGGGAACGTGTCGTTATGGAAGAGCTGATAGGCCACATCCGTCCGGCCGAACCGGGTGAGTGTCCCCATCAGATCCTTCGTCCCGACGAAACCGGTGGACAGCCGCCAGTTGCGGTCGCGGATGTTGTCCACCAGGAGCTTGACGGCCTGATCTCTCCTCTCCTCGGGCAGCAGGTCGAAGGCCAGAGCCAGAACGTAGACAGTCTGGGTGTCGCCTTTGATTCGTCCGTCCGCCGCGACATAAGCCTCATTGAAGGCTTTGCGGATATCCTCGAAAAGCTGCTGATACTTCTGGGCATCTTCCTTCTTCCCGAGTACTTCGGCGGTCTGAGCGACCAGCTTCGCGCTGCGGGCGAAATAGGCGGTGGCGAGCACGTCCTTGGGAGTGTCGGCCTGGATGCTCAGCCAGTCGCCATAGCCTGCGGCCGGCCGGAGCAGACCCTTCGTTGTCCCTTGGCAGTAGTCGATCCATTCCTGCATGGCGTCGTAGTGCTCGGCCAGGACGCGGGTGTCGCCGTAGACCTCGTAGATTGTCCAGGGGCAGATGACCCCGGCGTCGCCCCAGGCGGCCGTGCCGCCGGCCATCGCCACGCGACGCGGCGAGACATCGGAGAAGCCGCCGTCGGGCAGTTGGGCATCCTCGACATCGACCAGCCACTTGGTGAAGAACGCCGACACGTCCGTGTTGTAGGTGGCCGTGCGGCCGTAGATCTGGGCGTCGCCCATCCAGCCCAAGCGCTCATCGCGCTGAGGGCAGTCGGTCGGGATGTCGATGAAGTTGGCCCGCTGAGTCTGGCAGATGTTACGGTACAGGGTGTTGGCCATCTCATCCGAGCACTCGAAGCTGCCGACGACCGGCGTGTCGGAGGTCAGCTCGATGCCCGTGATCGCATCGAGCCCCGGCGTGCCGGGATAGCCCGTCAACTCCACGTATTGGAAGCCGTGAAACGTGAAGCGAGGTTGCCAGATCTCCTTGCCGTTGCCCCTGCAAATGTACGTGTCCGTTACGCGGGCGCCGCGCAGGTTGGTCGTGTAGATGGTGCCATCGGGATTGAGCCGCTCGGCAAAGCGCAGAACGATCTTCTGACCCGGCTGGGCGTCCTGGACCTTCAGGCGGACAAAGCCGGCGAAGTTGGTCCCCATATCATAGACATAGACCCCGTCAACCTGCTTGGCAATCTTCACCGGCTTGATCTCCTGGAACTTGCGGACCAAGACGCTGGGATAGGGCTCGATCTTGGCCGTGATCGTCTCGGCGGCGTCGACCAGCGACCATGGATTATCGTCAAAGTCCGGCGTGCTCCAGCCGGGGATTTCGCGGCGGGCGTCATAGGATTCGCCCATCAGGAAGTCGCCTTCGAGGATGGGACCGGTCGCGGCCTTCCACGTGCCGTTGGTGACGATGGTTTCCGTCGTACCGTCGGCATACTCGATCTGCAATTGCGCCGCGAAGCGCGGGTTCTTGCCGTAGTGGTCGCGGAGGTGCCCCCAGCCGATGTGGCCGCTGTACCAGCCGTCGGCCAGGAGACCGCCAAGGGCATTGAAACCTCTTCGGAGGTCGTCCGTGACGTCGAAGGTGTTGTAATAGACCCGGACCTGGTAGTCGGTCCAGCCGGGCGTGAAGTAGGCACCGGGGTCCCAAACGCGATCTTTCGCGTTTGGGGTCCCGTCGCCCACCTGGCGGCCGTTCAGGTACAGCTCATAGTTGCCCAGGGCGGAGGCGTAGACGGTCGCCCGCTGGACGGGTTTCTCCACGACGAATGACTTGCGGAGGAACTGCGCCGGCGGCAGGAACACCTCGCCCGACGTGACATTGACCTTGCCCCAGGGATTCATGCCGTACGTGCCGAGGACCTGGGCGGTCTTCCAACTCCCGGCGTTGAAATCGACGCTCATCCAGTCGGGGGTCACCGCATCCGAAGTGCGCCAGGTGCCGTCCGACACAATGGTCATCGGCTCGCCACCGGCGAACTGGAGCTTCAGGATCGTCAGCACGCCCGCCGGATTTGGCGCCGTACCCTCGTTGGATGCCTCGACCGCCAGCACGTTCTTGCCTTTGGCCACGTGTTCTTTGATGTTGATCGCCGAGGCTTCCTTGAAATTGCCGCCGTTGTGGATTCTCCGGCCGTTCAGGAACAGCTTGAAACTGTTGTCGGCGGTGACGACGCACATGGCCGCGGTCAATTCGCGCTCCTCGGGGATCGGGAATTCCTTGCGGAAGTACCGCGTGCCGATAGGAGCGCTCTTGGCCGCATTTTCTCCCGGCGACCAGATCCAGGAGGCCCCGGCCAGATCGGGCACCTGAGCCACGGCGTCGCGCTGCCGCGAGCCGTCCAGGCCAATCCATTTCGCCTTCCATTCGCCGGCGTTCAAGAGGCCCATCGTCCACGAAGCCGGCTTGCTCCAGGAGGAGGGCTTGTCGTCCTTATCCCAGACGCGCAGCTTCCAGCAGCACGGCCGTTGCGAGGGCAGGGGCCGGCCTTCGTAGACCACCTGGATGGACCGATTCGAGGGGACCTTGCCCGTGTCCCACAGGTCGCCCTTGTCCTCGTTCAAGAGCTTTGGATTGCTGGCCACCAAGAGGCGGTAGGCAGTCTGCACCTGGCCCCGTTCTTCGGATTGGACGACCCAGCTCAGCCGGGGCTGGAGAACGCCGATGCCGAGGGGATTCACCAGGTATTCACAACGGAGATTCTCAGGCCGGAGTCTGTCCCCGGACAGCCCCGCGCTCATTCCGGTGGCTGTGAGCGAGCCCAGGCAGACGGCCGCCACAGTGGTTGCGAGAATAGGGTTGCACGTTTTCATCGCACTTGACCTCCAAACTGTAGGGTGGGGCTTGCCCCACCAATCCGATTTCGCGGTGGGGCAAGCCCCACCCTACGCTACCCATCCGGCTATCGCGGACTTCGATTGCGGTCCGCGACTCTGTCCCCCTCGATTCCGCTGGGAGGCGGCTCTGTTTTCCCCGTGCCGCCGTAAATGAATCGCAATTGGCCGACGTTGGGGATCCACCGCAACGTCGCCAGGCCGTTGAGCAGTCGTAGGGCCGTGTTGCGGCTATTGTCCAGGAGAAAGGTCTTGAGCCGTTGTGGCCAGGGGAATTCATACCCGCTGGGCCAATAAACGAACAGGGCCTTGCCCACCATGTAGTACCGCGGCACGACGCCTGCCCGAGGAGGGGCCCAACCCTTGCTGGCCATATCCGGCTGGCCCCACCAGCGGCCGTCCTCGCTGTTCGGGCTGTTATCGCCCAGCACGAAGAACTCGTCCTGATTCAGTTGGAAGGGCTTGCCCTCGATCGCCCGACCGCCCCGGCTGCCCTGGCCATCACTCGTGTAATAGATATCGCGGAAGAAGGCGACGTGGGCCAGGGTGAGCTTCCCGGAGCCGAAGATCTCTGCGCGGGGCGCCGGCTGTGGACCCGGTTCCATCCTTTGCGGCGCTCGGCCCAGATCGACGGTCAGTTCCTGGCCCTGGCATTCGAACAGCAGTTGATGGTCCACATTCGCGAACTTGACAAGCGCAAAGGCGCCCGTCGGCAGGGGCGTGACTTCCTTGTGGGCCAGGATCGTCTCGTGACCGTCCTTCCCCTGGGTCAAAGTCATCCGCCCCGCCAAGTCCAGCTTCGCTCGGTAATCGATGCCTTGTTTGCTCAGCGTGATGCCGACCGTGCCCTCGCTGCCGGACGGCTGCACGTAATAGCGAACCATCAGATCGCTGCACGTCGGCATCCGCACGTAGGAATACACCTCATCATAGGCGTAAGTCGCCGTGAAGTTGTTGGCCGAGGGCGCGCCGTACGTAAGCACGCTCGTCTGGTCCGACGGACTGTCGAGCACCAACCGGGTGGGGTCCTCACTGCTGGTCTTCCAGCCGGAGCCCTCGAGATGGAAAGGCGGCTGCCAGCGATGGCCGTTGAAACCCGCTCGCTCATTTGGGTTGACCGGCTGGTAGTCGTGGTCGTAAACTGGCATCCAGAGTTCCTTCTGGATCTCCGGGGGCTTGCGCGCGATCAAGCCGTCGATGCAGACGTCGCCGTCGATGATCTCGATGGTGTCGCCGGGCAGCCCGATCAGCCGCTTGATGTAGTTTTCCGTGGGATTGATCGGGTTCTTGAACACGACGACGTCCCAGCGTTTGGGCTCTGCGAATTGATAAATGCACTTGAGCACGAGGATGCGGTCGCCATTGGCCACGGGCGCCTCCTCGCCGGCGGGCACGTAGAAACCACAGCTCGGGCAGCGGGTCTGCTGGCGAATCGGCACCAATCCCGGCGGCACCGTATCTTCCGGCATGCCGTAGTTCTGGGGGACGAAGCCGTGCTCGTAGGCATATCCGCACTGGGGACAACGCAGCCGGAAATGGGCGCCTTTGAGGGTGTCGGCCATGCTGCCGGTGGGAATCCGGAAGGCTTCCATCACGAACGCCCGAAAGACGAACGCCAAGATGAAGGCGGTGATCAGCCATTCGAAGGTGTTGGCGATCTCGGCGGCACGGTCCTTCTTCTTCACGACGGCCTTCTTCGGCTCGCCCTTGGCGGTTTTATTCTCAGGCATTGACTCCTACCTACCTGCAACTGACCTATCGTTCCATTCCAGGCGGCGGCGGTGTACGCTAACCGCACCCGCGCCAGCGCGAGGCTCAAGACGCCGCCTAGGTAAAAACACCATTATGCCGCTTGCTTTGCCGCCGGTCAACCACGGGATGGGTACGGTGCGACTTGGCATGGGAAAATTTTTGGCGGGAGGGACTTGCCGCATCGAAGTCTTTGTTGTATAGTGGGTTGCAGAATTTCTGTCTTTCGCCGAGAAGGGCGTTCTGGGTTCGGGTCCTCCCCGGCTCTGTTTCGCCGGTGGGAGCCCTTCCCCAACGCGACGCGTCGTGGGTGGGGCCGTTCGTCGGCTTTGCTCTTTTCTTCCAGTGAGGGAATGTTATGCCTACAGTCACGAAGAAGGAATTGATTGATCGCATTGCAGAGCGCACGCAGGCCAAGCGCGTGTCGGTCAAACGCATCGTGCAGGCCTTTCTCAATGAGATTGTGACGGAATTGTGTCAGGACAACCGGTTGGAATTCCGGGACTTTGGTGTTTTCGAGACGAGAACGCGAGCTTCAAGGACCGCGCAGAACCCCAAAACGCTGGCGCGGGTGGATGTACCGACGAAACGGACCGTGAAGTTCAAGATGGGCCGGCTGATGAGGGAACACCTCATCGCTTCGACCCGCGCCTCGGCGCAGGCGAAGCCCCGCATGTGAGTCGGGGGCCGTCGGGGCGGGTTGGAATGCCGCCCGTACGCGCGCCCTTGCGACCGCCCGAACGGCCGGCGGAAAGACAGGTTTTTGCCGCGGGTCATCCCCAAGGAGCTTCACGATATGGTGGAAGGAAAGGTCAAATGGTTCAATCCCCGCAAGGGATATGGGTTCATCGGAACCACGGATGGACGCGACGTTTTCGTCCACTACTCCAGCATCGGGGCGGAGGGGTTTAAGACGTTGGATGAGGGCGATACGGTTTCGTTCGATATCGTGGAGGGGGAGAAAGGACTTCGGGCGACCAATGTCGTCGTGAAGTCCGCCGGCGAAAAGCAGGCTTCGTCCTGAACAAGGGGGTCGGGAGGAGGTTGGCAGGCCGGGGATAAAGTTTAGAGTGGCAAGTGTGAAGTTTGAAGTGGGGGGCGGGCCGCGCCTTGGCGTGAAACGTCCCACTTCAGACTTGAATCTGCTCTTATCTTGCCTCTTGCAGTCCGGGTCCTATGGTCATATAATTCCAGGCTGCAAGAGATGACTATGGTCGATGGTGAGTGTCAATCCGGTCTTGACTGTAGTGTCCTGGTGCTCAATAAGCACTACATGGCCATCCGTATTGTCGGTGCCAGACGCGCTTTTTCCCTGCTGTGCCGCAACCTGGCGGAAGTGGTCTCGTTCGAGAAGGACACCTACGCCAACTACGACTTCCGGAGCTGGTGCGAGGTCAGCCGGTTCCGGCACGAGTTCGAGCCGGACGGCTATGACTGGGTCTCGACGGTGAACTTCTATGTCGCGGTGCCGCGGATCATTCGCCTGTTGTTCTACGATCGTCTGCCGCGCACCGACGTCAAGTTAAACCGCCGCAACATCTTTGCCCGCGACAAGAACCACTGCCAGTATTGCGGCAAGCGCTTCCCCACGACCGAGCTCTCCCTGGACCACATCATCCCCCGCACCATGGGCGGCAAAGCGACGTGGGACAATATCGTCTGCGCCTGCACCAACTGCAACGTGAAAAAGGGCGGCCGGACCCCCAAGCAGGCCGGCATGACCCTGATCCAAAAGCCGATCAAGCCCAAGCACAGCCCTCTGCTCCACATCCACCTCGGCCACCAGCGCTACCGCTCCTGGCGCCAATTCCTCGACCACGCCTACTGGTCGGTCGAGTTGAAATAGCGCTCTCTGTCGAGGAGGTTCTCCCTGCTCGCTTCGTCGCAGGTTTCCTCTGCCAAGATCGATTCACCTGACCAGCTTCGCTCGCCATTTCTCCGCTTCGTCGGGCTTACCCCATGATTCATAGAGGGTCACAAGCTGCTTGAGCGATTCAACGGTGTGCGGGTGTTTGACGCCGAGCTTGGTTTCACGACCGTGAACGGCGTCCAGAAGCAGCCGCTCGGCCTCGCCATGATCCTCCTTGGCGATATGCAGTAGGGCTAGTTCGTGGATGGATTCGAAGCAGGCGGGATGATCTGAACCCAGCTTGCGCTGTCTGCCCTCCAGCGCTTGGTGGAGCAGGGATTCTGCTTCGGCGTAGCGCTGCTGCTCTCGGCGAAGCACGCCAAAGTCGTTCAGGGATTCCAGCGTGTCTGGATGATCGTCACCCAACTTGCCGTTCCTGGCCTCCAACACCTCTGTGAACAGCCTCTCGGCTTCCGCGTAGCGTTTCTGCTTCGTGCGCAGCGCCGCCAACTCGTTCACGTACTTGAGAGTGTGGGGGTGGTTCACGCCCGGACGCTCCCGCCGTCCGATCTCGATGCCTCGGGTGAACAAGTCCTCCGCCTCTTGGTATCGGCCCTGCGCGACATAGATGCAGCCGAGCCCGCTCATCGAAGCCTCCTTCAGCGCCACCTCGCCCTCCTCTGTCAAGATCTGTGTGAACAGTTGCTGCGCCTCGTCGATCCGGCCTTGAAATAGGTAGATCTCGGCCAGTTCGGGCCGATAGGGTATCGTCTGGCCGCGAAATGCCTTCGCCGTCTCGACGTAAAGTTGTTCGGCCTCTTGGTATCGGCCCTGCTCTAAGTACACGCCGCAGGCAAGGTTCATCTTGAAACGGAGAAAACTGTTGGGTTCTTCTATCCCTGGCCCCTGTTCTATGAGCTGGCTGAACAAGTGCTCTGCCTCTTTGAATTGGCCTGAACCCACGTAAGCAAACGCGAAGTGGTTCTTGGCAATCCTTGTGAGTGCAGCCCCTTCACCCAACTGCTCTCCGCGGATCTGGTACGCACGAGCCAGGTGAGGCATGGCCGCCCTGTGATCGCCGAGCCTCTGGTATATCCTGCCCAGTCTGTAGCAGATATCTGCCTCGACGAGTGGCTGGTCCTCAAACCGACTCCCCAGGCTCTGCGATGCGATGTTCAGAACGTCGGCCACCATGGGTTCATGACCCTTGATCTTGTCAACCGAGGCCAAAACATCTTCCGTCAGAAACTCTGTTACGGCCTGGGCCTGAGCCCGCGCACCGGCCTCCCTGCTCAAAGCCCCCTGGGCCCGTAGGTACATGGCTGTGCTGGTGGCAAATCCGAGAACCATGGTCAGGGCCACTGCGACGACGGCGGACGACAGCACCGCGTTGCGCCGCACGAATTTCCTCAGCCGGTAGATCGTCCCCGGCGGCCCGGCAAGCAGCGGGGCCCCTTTCAGGTAGTTCTCGATATCATCCGCAAGCTCGGAGGCGGAACGATAACGCTCGGCGCGGTCCTTGCGCATCGCCTTCAACGGAATCCATTCCAGTTCCTTGTGGAGACACTTGGCCAGTGTAGCGACTTCGGTGCGGCGGCTCTCGGCGAGTTTCTTGGCTTCTTGACCGAGTTTGGTCAGCCGGGTGCTGGGTGTCTTGGGGTCCGTTTCGCGAATGGTCTTGCGGATGTGCTCGATCCCACCCTGGCGGAGCGTCTCGGAGTCATAGGGCAAGATGCCGGCCAGAAGCTCATAGAGCAGCACGCCGAGGGAGTAGATGTCCGAGCGGGTGTCGATATCCTCATCGGCCAGGTCTGCTTGTTCCGGGCTCATGTACTCCGGCGTGCCCAGCAGTTGGCTGTCCTCCGTCAACGAGGTCCGTTCCGTCAACGGTTGGCTGATGGCCTTGGCCACACCGAAGTCGATGATCTTCGGGATGGGATGGTCGTCCTCGGCCGAGACGAGGATGTTCGAGGGCTTGAGGTCCC
>CAYHAJ010000379.1:0-11170 GCA_964354535.1 uncultured Pirellulales bacterium | reverse complement strand
AAGAGAATCGGTGGGGCAAGCCCCACCCTACGTCATACTTCCAACTTCTCACTTTACGGGTTGTATTACGATGTTACGATAAGCCACGGGGCCGTGGTTGCCCTGGAACATTAAAGGCCCCTCGGGCACTTCTTTGCCTGTGACCCCACCCGGGGTCGCCCCGGGCATGACCAAGTCCCTGTGTAGCACCTGGCCGTTGAGCTCGATGCTCAGGAACTTCGCGTTCTCGACCTTCTTGCCCGCCGCATCGAATTTCGGGGCCTGCCACTCGATCACGTACTGCTGCCACTCGCCCGGCTTCTTGGAGGCATTGACGGGAGGGGCGAAGCCGCCATAGATCGCGCCCATGTCGCCGCTGCCCATCTTCTCTTTGCCGTAGCTGTCGAGCACCTGGATCTCGTACTCGCCCATCACGTAGATGCCGGAGTTCGAGCCCTGGGGCACCATCACCTCCAGCTCAATCCGGCAATCGCCGAATTTGGCCTTCGAGTAGATGTCCTGGCTGGCCCCGTGAGCGGGCGTCAGGTTGATCAGCTCGCCTGTTTCGTCGACGCGCTCCAACTGTTTCGGGGCGCCGGCGGACAACTTCGCCCTGCCGACGGACCATTTGTTGGCCTTGCCCGACCCGGCGTTGGTGGTCCATTCGTCCAGGTTCCGACCGTTGAAGGCGAGCACAGCATCCGCACACGGCGGGGTGATCCGCTGGATACGGATGTCTTTGAAATCGACCACCATCGGCGGACCGACGTGCAACTGCAGGGCAATCAGGCCCGTTCGAGACGCGCCCCGACGGTCCTTCGGATCGGTCGGATCGATCAAACGATCATTGTCAAGCAGCTCGATGGTCTTGTAGCCGTTAAGATACTGGACAATGTGGTTGGCCCGGCAGACGATGCGGTGCTCATTCCAGTCCTTGATCTTGTAGTAGCCGGCGTCAATCAGCGCCTGCTTGTCGCAGACACTGCCGATGACATCCCGCTTGCCGTTCGGGCCCACCACCACGAACTCGCTCAGGTTGGCCAAAAACGCCCGGCCTCCCTCCTCATACAGGAAACCGACCATGCCGAGCGTGTCCAGGATATCCGCCTGGTATCCGGCGATCCGCCACTTGTCGAACTCCTTGCTGCGATACTGCACGCCCGAGTTTCCGCCCAGCAGGCGGAATTTGACCCGCAGCTCGAAATCGTCGAAGGACCCGCCCCGATAGACGAGGAAGGTGTTGCTCTTGAGGGGATTCTCCTTCGTCGTCTCCCCGTGAAGGGCACCGTCTTTGACCGACCAGAGCCCCGGGGCGCCATCCCAGCCGGTGAGGTCCTTGCCGTTGAAGAGCGAGACCCACTCCTGCGCTACCACCGGATGGACGACGCCCAGAGCCAGAATCGTCGTGACCAGGAGCGCTGCATGGCGCGTCAGAAGGTGATGGGCTTGGTGTTTCATCGTTGTCCTCCTTAATCAAGGGACTTGATCTTCAGGTTGCGGAGCCACACGGGGTTGCCGTGATACTGGAAGCCGAGGTTGCCCACACGCGGCATGTCCTTGTACGCGGTCTTGAATTTGTTCTTGGTCTCGTCCGGGTTCTTGCCGGCTTCGGTCCAGCGGTCCAGGTCCATGTCGATGATATCCTGGCCGTTGAGATTGACGTAGATCTTGTTGTCCAGGCAGGTGATGACATAGTGGTTCCACTCGTTCGGTCCCTTGTTGGCGTTCTGGGACGGCGAGAGGCAATTGTAGACGGCGCCACACTCACCATGGTTGGCTCCGTCCGTCGTGGCGTGGATTTGAATCTCGATGGCGCTATAGATGTTCTTGATGTCGCCCGTGCGGATGAAGACGCCGCTGTTGCCCTTGTCAGGGACCTTGAAGTCCAGCTCCAGGATGAAGTTGCCGTACCGCTCCTTGGTCCAGATGTCGCCATGACCTTTGGGCGTCGGGGCCAGGACACCCTCGACATCGAACGCCCAGGCACCAGCTTCTGACACGGCATTGGAGAGGTCCTTCTGGAAGACATCTTTGGCGGGCGTCTTGCTCAACTCGGCGGCTGTCTTCTTGAACCATTCGGCAGACGCTTTGATCTCGGGCACGCTGTTGTCCCAATGGTACTCGTACTCCGCGGAGAAGGGTCCTTCAAACCCCTCGGCCGCCAGTTCGGCGAGGACCTCTCGGGCCTTGCCTTGGCCCGTGCCCCAGGGAACGTCGTGGGCCTTGGGGCCCATTTCGTTGAGGTCCTTGAAGTGCAGGCTGCGGATGCGACCCGCCTGGCCCACGGCCTTGATCGCCACGACAGGATCGATACCCGACCGCATCCAGTGCCCGGTATCCGAGCAGGAACCGATCCATTTGCTGCGGCCCTCGCAGGCTTTCAGCACCGTCTGATAGTCCCAGTAATGGGAAGGCTTCGGATGGTTATGAAGCGCCACCCCGATCTTGTACTCTTCGCAGAGCTTATCGATCATCGGCAAGTCTTTCTCCAGCGCCTCCGACACGATCGTCTCAAAGCCCATGTCCTTCACGAAGTCGAACAGCTTGCGCCATTCCTGCTCGTTGCCCGGCGTGATCACGCCATAACAGGTGAGCGTCAGTCCGCTGTCCTTGAGCATTTGCTTGAGTTTCTGCCGCTGCTCGGGGGTCATGTTCTTGAATACCGTGTCCCCGAACTCCTTGCCGATCTTCTGGTCGGGAAAGACCTCGATGTACTTCATCCCGCAAGCTTTGGTCTTGGCCATCGCCTCTTCGAACGTGAACCGGTTGAAGCTGTACGATTGGGCCCCGAGCCGCCACTTGTCCTGCATCTGCGCACCGGCGACACTCGCGACGCCCACACACAGCCCGGCGACCACCAAGCCCACCCTTGTCATTACGTTCATTGTCAAGTTCTCCTAATCCACCCAGATCATAAATCATCAATCAAAAATCATAGATCAGAGCGTCCATCCCTTGCGATACTCGCGGCGGAGGAACTTATTCGCCTCGGGCATGTTCGTCACTCTCATATTGGCCCCGTCCCACTGGAGCTTTTGCTTGGCCAGGGCGGCGATATTGCCCAACAGGATCGCCTCGGCCAGCGGGCCTGCATAGTCGAAGTTCGACAGCCCTTTCGGCCCGCCCTTGCAGGACTTGATCCATTCCTGGTAGTGATCGGTCCCGCGCGGCAGGGACTGTTCCGGCGGCTTGAAGCCCTTCATCTTCGCTTCCGGGATCAGCCTGGGATTACCGCCGTGCGGCAGGAGGATCGTTCCCTTCTCGCCGTAGTAGAGCCCGCCCTGGTCCGGCATCTTTCGCCCTTCTTCCAGTTCCGGCGGCCGGGGCGGCGGATTCTTGCCGTCACGCCAGGTTACCGTCACGGGCGGCAGGTCGCCACGGGCAGGGAATTCCCAGGTCACAATGGTGTGTTCAGGATAGGTCTCCTTGTTGAACGGCCCCGGCTGGGCCTCTACGCTCGTCGGGTATTTGAGGTCCAGGACCCACCAAGCCGGATCGATGATGTGGCAACCCATGTCGCCCAGCGTGCCGGTGCCGAAATCCCACCAGCGCCGCCATTCGCCCGGCAGGTACCTGGGATGGTAGGGCCGGTACGGAGCCGGGCCAAGCCAGAGGTCCCAGTCCAGAGTCTCCGGGACCGGGGGCGTGTCCGTCGGCCGCTCGCCACCGCCCCAGTTTTTGCCGCTCCAGAGATCCACCTTGCGAATCTTGCCGATCACGCCGGCCCTGACCCACTCGACAAAGGTCTTCATCTCGCCGGTCGCATGGAGCTGCGTGCCCATCTGGGTCGCTACGCCCTGCTTGCGCGCCACTTCGGTGAGTTGACGGACCTCATAGATGTCGTGGCAGAGGGGCTTCTCGCAGTAGACGTGTTTACCCATCTTCATCGCCATCATCGACGCCACCGCGTGCAAATTGTCCGGCGTCCCGACGGTCACGGCGTCGATATTCTTGGCCTCCGCCTCCAGCATCTTGCGGAAATCCTTGTACTTCTTCGCGGCCGGGTACTTATCGAAGCTGGCCGCCGTGTGCTTGCCCCAGTCGACGTCACAGAGGGCGACGATATTCTCGGTGCTGACCGCTCGCAGGTCGCTGCCGCCCTGACCGCCCACACCGATACAGGCGATGTTGAGCTTCTCGCTGGGCGGCACCTGCCGGGCTCCGCCCAAAACGTGACGTGGTACGATCGTAAACGCTGCTGCCGCCGCCGCACTGCCCAAGAATTGGCGTCTGTTCATCTGTCTGGTTTTCACTGTATTACCCCTCTCAATCTACCCAAACCCAATCTGCTACGTCCTCGGGTGCCATGCCTCCTGCGGGGCATCCCATCGTGGCGAGGGCATCTTGCCCTTGCCCTTCGGACACGAAACGCGTCGCGGCCCGACAAGCGAGGCCATGATGGCCTCGCGACGCAAGGGCGGGGACGCCCTCGCCACAGACCGGCTGCGGCACCCACAAATCCCCTCATCGGCCATTGCCGTTGTTTTCCTATAACACCCAACCTTCCCGAAAAACCGGATTGATGTATTTCTTGGCTTCGCTATTGTTCGCAACTTTCAGGTTCACCGGGTCCCATTCCAGCGGCGTGTCTTTGAGGCGCATCGCCAGCACGCCCAGCAGGACCATCTCCGTCAGCGGACCGCCATATTCGAAGCTTGAGCTGGCGGGCTTGCCATCTTTGCAGGCGCGAATCCAATCCTGCTCGTGACCGCCGGAGCCGCCTTTGACGCGCGGAATGGTCTTGTCCGGCCGCTTGTAGGCCTTCATCTTGACTTCCGGGATGATCCGCACGCCGCCGGCGCCGTGCGAGCCGTGCATGATCGTGCCCTTGTCACCGATCAGCAGGGCCCCGTTGCCTTCCAGCCTGCGGCCGGGCTCCAGGTCCTTCGGTCGCGGCGGCATCAGCCGACCGTCGGACCAGGTCAGCTTCACCGGCGGCATGTCGCCCCGCGCCGGGAATTCGTACCGAATAATCGCAGCCCGCGGGTACGTCTCGGATGCCACTTCGGGTTGATAGTGCGTGGTCGTGGCCTCGACGCGCGTCGGGTGGCCCAGCTTCAGGACCCAGAACGCCGGGTCGATGATGTGACAGCCCATGTCGCCGAGCGCCCCGGTGCCGAAATCCCACCAACCACGCCACGTCAGCGGACAATAGATGGGATGGTAGGGCCGATACTGGGCCGGACCCAGCCAGAGATCCCAATCCAGTGTCGGCGGAACGGGCGGCGTCTCTTTCGGTCTGGCCATGACCGGGAAATCCGACCAGGGATCGCCCCCGACCGGCCGGTCGCTCCAAGCGTATACCTCGCGCACCGGGCCGATGGCATCGTCCGCGATCCACTCGTACAGCATCCGGATCTCGTCCGAGGAGTGGCCCTGATTGCCCATCTGCGTCTGGACCTTGGCCGCCCGGGCCGCTTCGGTGAGCTTGCGGACCTCGGAAATCGAATGAGCCAGCGGCTTCTGGAGGTAAATGTGCTTGCGGTGCTGGAGGCAGGCCATTGCGATCACGGCGTGCGTGTGGTCGGGCGTCGCGATGACCACGCCATCGATGTTCTTGTCTTCCTTGTCCAACATGACGCGGAAGTCTTTGTACTTCCTGGCATTGGGGAACCGATCGAAGACCGTGGCGGCATACTTGTCATCGACATCGCACAGGGCCACGAAGTTCTCGGTGCTGCACTGCTTGATGTTGTAGTCGCCCATGCCGCCGACGCCGATGGCGGCCAGATTGAGCTTGTCGCTGGGCCGCTGTCCCGCCGCCCCGGCCAGCACGTGGCTCGGCACAATCGTGAACGCCGCCGCTGCGACCGTCCCGCGAAGCACCTCACGCCGCGACATGCTTTGGCTCTGCTTATCCATATCTGCTTGCCCCTCGCAGCACCTGTGGGCGCCGCGCTTACCGTAAAGTGCGCGCAGCGCCCACAAATCATCAATCATAAATCATCATTCATCAATTCTTAGATCGCCCAGCCTTCGCGGTATTCCTTGGTCAGGAACTGGTTCGCCTCGGGCATATTGGTGAACTTGAACTCCTGGGCGTCCCAGAGGAGCTTGGTGCTCAGGAGCTTCTCCTTCAAGACGGGACGCAGGGCGACGTTGCCCATCAGGACCACCTGAGCCAGCAGACCGGCGTGATCGGGGAAGTTCGAACCGGCGGGCTTGCCCCCTTTGCAGGCAATGACCCACTCCATGTAGTGACCGGGCGAACGTTCCAGCTTCTGCGGCGGCTTACCATACTCCTTCTGCCGGGATTGGGGGATCAGGCGGCTGCCGAGCATCTTGCCCTTGTCGCCCACGTACATGCAGCCGTTCGTGCCCCACTGGCGACCATTCTCCAGTTCCGGCGGCCGGGGCGGCTTCATGCCACCGTCGTACCAGTGCAGAGTCACGGGCGCCATGTCGCCCCGAGCAGGAAATTCATAGCTCACGCGCGACGCCACAGGGTAGGTTTCGTTGTTGACCAGTGTGCAGGCAGCCTCGACGCTGGTGGGGTAGCCCAGCTTCAGGGCGCGGAAGACGGGATCCATGGCATGGCAGCCGATGTCACCGAGGGCACCCGTGCCAAAATCCCACCAGCCGCGCCATACGAATGGATTGTAGACTCTCCTCACATAAGGCCGCATCGGCGCCGGACCAAGCCAGAGGTCCCAACTGAGATTCTCGGGGACAGCATCCTCACCTTCTGGCCTGTCCACCCCCTGAGGCCAGTACCATTTGTCGATCCCATTGAGCGGCCGGTCCGTCCAGACGTGGACCTCGCGCACTTGGCCGATGGCCCCGTCCCAGATCGTCTCGCACTGGAGACGCGTCTCCTCCGAGGCCTGCCCCTGATTACCCATCTGCGTGGCAACCTTATGCTCGCGGGCGATCTCGGCCATCATCCGGGCCTCCCGCACCGTATGCGTCAAAGGCTTCTCGCAGTAAACGTGCTTGCCTCGTTTCATGGCAGCGATCGAAACGGGCGCGTGCATATGGTCCGGCGTTCCCACCACGACCCCGTCGATGTTCTTGTCTTCCTTGTCCAGCATTTCGCGGAAGTCTTTGTACCTCTTAGCGTCAGGATACCGTTTGAAGCATCCCGCCGCGTGGGCCCAGTCCACGTCGCACAAGGCCACGATATTCTGGCTGGAAAGTTCCCGAAGGTCGGCCCCACCTTGGCCACCAATGCCCACCCCGGCGATGTTGACCTTCTCGCTGGGGGGCGTCTGGCCCGCGCCGCCGAGGACGCTGCGGGGGACGACCGTGAAGGCCGCCACGCCAGCGGCGGTGCCCAGGAAACCACGTCGAGTCAGTTTTTGCTCTTTCACGGTACTACTCCTCACACTTAAGTGTTGCGCCAAGAACTCATCCGTTACAATCAACGCTCTATCCGTCATTCCCGCGCAGGCGGGAATCCACAAACCCATCGCATGGACCCCCGCCTTCGCGGGGGTGACAACCGTGCGTGCCCGTCAACAGCCCATCATCCCTTCTCGATTACAGGCTCCAGCCTTCGCGATACTCATCGCGGATGTACTTGTTGGCCTCGGGCAGATTCGTCACCTGCATGTTCGGGCCATCATAATGCAGCTTCAGCCCCTTCTGGTAGAGCTGCTTTTCCATCTTCAGGGCCATATTGCCCACCAGAACCGCCTCGGTGAGCGGTCCCGCCCAGTCGAAATTCGCCCGGGCCGCGGGACCGCCTTTACAGGCGAGGAGCCACTCCTTGTGGTGGCCGGGCGAGCGGGCGATCTTCTGGGGAGGCTTGCCGTACTCCTTCATCCGGGCTTCCGGAATCAGGCGGTAGCCCAGCATCTTGCCTTTGTCGCCGACGAAGAGGTTGTCGTCCGCCTCGCCGAACTTGCGGCCCTCTTCCAGCTCCAGAGGCCTTTGCGGCATCAGGCCGCCGTCGTACCACGTTAGCGTCAGCGGCGGGAAACCTTCCCGCGCCGGGAACTCGTAGCGAACGATGGACGACTTCGGAGCAGTTTCCTCTTTCACGGCGGGCGGCTCATCCATGTTGCTGGAGCAGGCCTCTACGGTCGTCGGATAGCCCAGCTTGAGCGCACGGAAGACCGGGTCGAGCTGATGACAGCCGATGTCGCCGAGCACGCCGGTGCCGAAATCCCACCAGCCGCGCCAACTGAAGGGCAAGTACGCGGGATGATACGGTCGGGATTTGGCGGGACCGAGCCACAAATCCCAGTTGAGCGTTGGTGGCACGGGCGGCCTGTCCTTCGGCCGTTCGATGCCGCGCTGCGAGATGGGCCGGTTGCACCACGCATGGACTTCGCGGACGGCGCCGAGCGCCCCGTCCCAGATGATTTCGGAAACCAGCCGATTGCTTTCCGAGGCCTGACCCTGGTTGCCCAGTTGCGTTGCGACCTTGGCTTCGCGGGCGGCCAGGGTGAGTTGGCGACACTCCCAGATGCAGTGGGCCAACGGTTTCTCGCAGTAGACGTGCTTGCCACGCTTGATCGCGGCCATCGCGACGACCGCGTGCAGATGGTCCGGCGTGGCAATGATGACCGCGTCAATGTCCTTCTGCTCGTCGAGCATCTTGCGGAAGTCTGTCCACTTCTTCGCGTCTGGATACTTCTTGAAGACGCGCGCGGCGTATTTCTCATCCACGTCGCACAAGGCGACGATATTCTCGCTGCGGCACTCGTCGAGGTCGCCTTCGCCACGCCCACCAATGCCAATGCCCGCGATGTTGAGCTTCTCGCTGGGGGGTGTATTCCCCGCCCCACCCAATACGTGGCGCGGCACAATCGTGAAGGCCGCCACAGTCGCGGCTTTTCCCATGAGACTCCTGCGGGACAACCTATTCCTCTGTTCGGTCTTCATCTCCATAGCTCCCATCGATCATCCTCAAAAAACCCACACTCGCGGTCACGGCAGGGCGTCGAGTACCAGCACCCAGTCGTCTTGCGCGCCGTGGGTTGGTGCCACGAACTCCTGGGCGCCCTGGTTGGAATATTGCCCGACGGTTTTCCATGTTCCGTGGCGCGGGTCGTACCACTGCGCGTTCACTCGCGCGTTGTTGAGCTTGTTCATGTGAATGCTGACGGGCCGGCCGACCGGTGTATAGGCGATCACAAAGCTTCCGTCCTGCGCCCGCACCGCTATGAGGCGATGCGTGCCGTCGCCCTGCTCCGAGGCGAGGGCGGACTGGTCGGGGACCATTCGGTGCCACGGCCGCTGCTCGAACAGCCGGCGCATCAGTCCCACCTGGCGCGAGCCCTCGTAGGCCAGTGCCGTGCGCCAGTGCTGGTAACCGTTCTTCGGGAAGGGACCATCGGCATCCTTGTAGAAATAGAACATGTCCATCGAGCCATACCCGTGTCCCGCCGCACCGGCCAGCAGGGCCGAGTAGGCTTGAGACCGCACCTTGTGAGAGTCGACGCGCGGCTGGTTGGCACCCGTGGGGTGATTCTCATACGCCGGTTCCATGTCCACCGTCGGCTTGGCGGGCGTCAGCGCGTAGTCCTTGCTGACAAACGCGTAACTGTCGGACCGGAAATTGTGCCCGGATTGGATCGAGTTGAAGTCGAGCCAATCGGCCTGGTGGAACCACATGGAGGAAGAAGTGCTGCCCTGGCCGTGGTAGCACACAAGCTGGCTCCCGCCGCTACCGTCCCTCAGCCCTTTTGCCATCGCCACCCAAACCGCCTCGTATTTTCCCGGCGCGGAGTCGCCGCCGGGAAACCAGATGACGGCGTTGTTCTTGTAGCGCGCGCCGAGGAATCTGCCGAACGTGTAGGCGTTCTTCTCGTCGAACACTTTTTCCGCATGTTCCGTGACGTGCCACGACTTGGCGGGCACAAGGCCTATCACCAAGCCCAGCTCGTTCGCCCGGTTGACCACGTAGTCCACGTTCTGCAAGAACTCCTCGTTGGGGCGCGTCGGATCACGGTCCAGGAGCGGCGCCGCACCCAAGAGCGACGAGTTGCCGTCCGGGTGCTTCTGGCCCAGTCCGCGCAGCACATAGGCCTGGATGACCGTAAATCCCTTGGCGGCACGGTCTTTCAAGTACTCATCTACTTCCTCCCGGTTGGGCCGCTGAAAGAGCAGCCAGCACGTGTCCCCGAGGTAGAAGAACGGCTTGCCCTCCTGATCGACGAAGTATCGCCCGTCCACGCTGACTTTGAGTTTGAGGTTCTTAACGGAATGCACCGGGACACCGTCCAGCGCGGCGGCGTTGCCGCAGACCGCTATCAGTAACACTGTCGCCAGTAGGCACGGTGCCCTGAGACGGATGCTCGTGATAACCTTCTCGGCAGTCCTCATCTCCGTAGCTCCTTCACTGCACTTCAAATCGTAGGATGGGCTTTAGCCCATGCGGTTACCACGTATCGACGACACATGCCGCATGGGCTAAAGCCCATCCTACAATTCCACACTTCACACTTCATACTTCGCCTTACAGCGTCCATCCGTCGCGATACTTGCGATGGAAGTATTCGTTGGCCTCGGGCAGATTCGTGATGCGCATGTTCGGGCCGTCGTAAGCCAGACGCAGGCCCTTTTCCTGTGTCTTGAGGCTCATGCGCACCGCAATATTGCCCAACAGAATCACCTCTGTCATGGGCCCGGCGTAGTCGAAATTCGAGCCGGCGGGTTTGCCGCCCTTGCAGGCTTCGATCCACTCTTGGTGGTGACCTACCGAGCGCGGGATGCTCTTGTCGGGCCGCTGGTAGTCCTTCATCCGCGTCTCGGGAATGAGTCTCGGACTATTGGCGTAGCTGTCGCAGATTAGCGTGCCCTTGTCGCCGATAAAGATCGCGCCGCCCAGCTTGTCGCCGAGGCGACGCCCGGTCTCCAGCTCCTTCGGCCGTCGCGGCATGAGTCCGCCATCGTACCACGTCAGTTCCAGAGGCGGCATACCCGCTCGCTCCGGGAACGCGTATCGCACGATGGATGCCTGCGGGTAGCTCTCCGTATTGAAGGGCTTGTCCCAGGTGATGGTCGGCACGAAGATCGAGCAACTGGCCTCGACGCTGCTCGGGTGCCCCAGCTTCAAGGCCCAGAAGGCCGCGTCGAGGTTGTGGCAGCCCATGTCGCCCAGTCCACCGGTGCCGAAATCCCACCAGCCGCGCCACAGCGCCGGCGCATAGGCCGGATGATAGGGCCGATAGGGAGCAGGACCCAGCCACAGGTCCCGGTCGAGCGTCTCGGGCACGGGCGGCGGTTCCTTCGGCCGCTGCAA
>CAYHAJ010000378.1:0-39452 GCA_964354535.1 uncultured Pirellulales bacterium | reverse complement strand
TCCTTTTTTGCGAGCTTTTGCGTTCCTTGCGGCTATACTGCATGGGTGACGATGGATGAGTTCCGTGGCAGAAGAATCCGTGTGCAGCCGTGCGGCCAAGACCATTTCCAAGTTGTGTGTGCGACATCAGCGATGACGAAGAGTCCTGGATGTACATCGAAGTGCAGGGGCCGGGCACGGTGCAGTTCCAGTGGAAGGTCTCCTCGGAAAGTGGCTATGACCTCCTGGAATTCACCGTCGATGGCAACTACTACGATTCGATCAGCGGCGCGCAGGACTGGGCGCAGAAGTCCTCGACCATCACCGGCAGCGGCTCCCATCGGCTCCACTGGCGTTATTATAAGGATGGCAGCGAGTCGGTGGGCGACGACTGCGGGTACGTCAAGAGCGTGACCTTCACGCCTTCGCCTCTGCCCTCGCCGGACTATCTGGCGGAGGCGGTGGATGCGGGCTTGACCTTCACCACCAGCGGTACCGGCGCGTGGGGGACCGAAGTGGACCCGGGGAGGAATACGGCGGGGAGGAATACGGGGTCGTCCATATAGGGTTCCTGTCAAGTACAAAAATATTTTCTCCGGACCGAAATAACGCCCCGCCAATACCGGAGGCGATCTATCGGCTTCCTGCTGGGGTCGGTGATTTGGTCACGCGACACTAACCTACCGAAACGTCCTGGACCCCTCGTTCTGCTTCGCACCTGGGAGTTCTCTTGGATTTCATTCGTCGAGTCTGCCGGCTACCGGCCGACAGCTCTTTCGCGCAGTCATCCATCCGGATCTAAGCCGGGCCCCTCGGATCACGGACCCGAGGCCCCGACCCCATCCCGACACGTCGGGACCAGAACAACGTCAGTACCGCACCCGGTTCAATTGGTGATCTCTCCCCGCGGAGAGACCGGACACCTCTGTGACTGACCTGGCCGGGCCAGGCCGTCAAACCTGTCTGACTCCGGACGCGGGCGAAAGAGAAGGCGAAGGACCGAAGTCGTTTCGTCGCTTATCCGAAGGAGGCGGCGGCCGTCCAATCACGTCTGGTGGTCTGAGCCAACCCCGAAAACAAGATCGACCGCCGCCTCGATAGTCTCATCCGAACACCCGCGTCAGATCGAAGTTCTCCTGGCGTTTCATCATATAGTAGGCCGCCTTACTCCACTTCGCGGCCAACGCCTTCGTCGCCAGCGCCCCGTTGCGTTGGGCCCGCTTTTTGTCGTAGAAGCTCTTGGCTTGGGGACACGTCCGCAGGGCATGGTGCACCGCCTCCACGAACGCCCAGGCCAGATAGGGGTTGCCATTCTTGGCGTTGTGGTGGGCCTTCTTCTTGCCGTTGGAGCTGTGCGTGGCCCGCACGCAGCGGCAGTAGGAGGTGTAGTCCCCGACGGTCTGGAAGCGCCCGATCTCGCCGGTCTCCAGCATCATCGTCAAGGCCAGGATCACCCCCACCCCCGGCAGCGTCTGCAGGCACGCATAGGCCGGCCGGACCTGGGCGTGCTCCAGCACCTTCTGCTCGAACCGCCGAATCTTCTCATTGAACCGCTCGATCAGATCCACCTGCTCGGCCGTCACGAACGTCAGGCAGTCATGGTCCCCGAGCAGCTCCGCCCGCTCCTCTGTGCTGAGTTTCCGCAGGGCCCGCCAGCCGACTGCTTGGCCGGTCTGCCGCAGGGCCATGTTCTGGAGGCTCAGGACGATCCCCGTGCGTTGCTGCACCAGCAGCGTCCGCCGCCGCAACAGATCCCGCACCGGCCGGTCCGCCTTGGGATAGATATAACCGGTCGGTAAGACCCCCAATCGCGCCAGGCGCGCGATGAACGCCGCGTCCGTCAGATCGTCCGCCTCCTTGATGCCGTCGTACTGCTCCATCTCCGAGGGATGGGCCAGCACTACAGGATAATCATGCTCCATTAACGCGTCTACCAGCCAGTACCAGTTGTAAGTCGATTCCACCGCCACCACCTTGAGCCGCGGGCGGAAGGAGGCCAGCGTCTCCAGCACCACCGGCAGCTCGTTCGGCAAACGTTTGCGCAACAGTTGCTGGTCCTTCTCGTCTGTGATAACATACATCGCGTTGTTCGAGTGCAGATCGACGCCACAATACAGTGTCTTACGCATCATCGGGCTCCTTTCTTTGAGCGTCCGCCATCCTGGTGCTGCCCCGCACAGGGCAGCTTTCAATGTCCCAGTGTAGCGACCTCAGGAGAGGAACCCTATATGCTTATCACGTCTTAAATATTCACTATTCGTTTGGAAATGACCAGACAACAGCGGGGGAACGGGACGGTGTCAGGTACATCTTCCGGAAGAAGTCCGTGCCCATCCCGCGTAGTCAGGAAGGCAGGGCAGCGGCTCCGCCGCAAGGTTTCAAGGGTGGCACGTGTGAAGGTGGCGGCGGAGCCGCAGAGTCTGAAGGGTGGCAGGGTGTAAAGGGTGCGAAGGGGAGGCAGCCGGAGGACGGAGGACGGAGGACAGACGACGGCTCGCAGGTCATCGTGAGAAATCTGCGCAAATCGGTGAAATCTGTGGATGATGTCCCGATCTTCTTCGCGTGGTTTGCTGGCAAGCAAGGCTGGTTCTTTCGTCCCTGGCGGGACTGGCCTCCCTTCTTGTCCCCTGCTCCCCAGCAGTGAACTGCCGGGCTATGGTCTTCCGCCCCGCGGGCTGGGGTGGTCCGACGTGAAACTTTCTATGTTAGTTTTGATTTTTGCACAACATACATGCCTCGAGAAACGTCTATAGTAAAAGCGGGGCCGCCGGCGGAGGCGGCCGGAACGACAGGTCGGGGCGAACGAGACTTCGCCCAGCCCCTTGTTCTTGATTTTGAACCACGGAGAGCACGGAGACCACGGAGGGAAGAAAAGAGGAACTTGAACCTCAAGAACTCCAGGAAGCCTGGAAAGTCCTCCACGGCACGTCACTCTTTTCTCCGTGTCCTCCGTGAACTCCGTGGTAAAGAAAGACGAGAAGTTGCTGTATCAAATGTTCGAAACAAAGCCAATTTGGTCCGGGCGCCCAGGAATGGGCGCGGGCGGTCGAGAGACCCCGCCGGCAAGCGATTGTGCGAAACAAAGCCAAAAGGCAGTGGTCGGTAGTCAGTTGTCAGTGGTCGGTTGGAGGACCGTTGACCTCTGGACTTTCGTGCGAAACAAACCCAATTTCCGGCGGAGAGAGAACAATGGCAAGTGCTTTATGGGAAAATGGTTATGGCGAATTCAACCCGCAAGAGCGATCAGAAAAACAAAGCCAATTTGGGTGGCCAGGCGCCGGCCGCGTCTCTCCAGGCTCGGGCTCCAGAGGGCCGCGTACAAACAAAGCCAATTCTCCCTGCGGGCGGCTGGGACCGTCGCTGGGACCAAACGTGCGAAACAAAGCCAATTCCCGGCAGGCGAGGTATCCCATCATTCCACTATTCCATCATTCCAGCATTCCAGTCCAATGCCTATTGTGCGAAACAAACCCAATTGGCAGGGTGCGGAAATGGCTGCTAACTATCGGTTGGAGCAAGGCTTAGGAGAGAAATGTGCGGATAGTGCTCGGGAAAAAACAAAGCCAAATGGCAGTAGTCGGTAGTCAGTGGTCAGTAGGCGGTTGTACAAACAAACCCAATTTCGCGGAGGCACCAGTATGCGAAACAAAGCCAATTCCCGGCGAGCCAGATACCCCAGTATTCCACTATTCCAGCATTCCAGCATTCCAAGCCGATGCCTGTCACACCCGCCGGGAGATTTCCGTCCGAAAACCGGTTGACAAAGAGACCTGATTCGGGATATATTGAAGCGGTTGGGTAAAATCTTCTGTGAGTGGACTTGCCAGCCTGCACCGCCGTATAGGAGGATTTGATGGCAAGGAGAGGGCTGACGCTGGTGGAGTTGTTGGTCGTTATCAGTGCCATTTCCCTTTTGGCCGCCCTGTCATTTCCTGCGCTGATGCGGGTGCGAAATCAGGCCCAAGGTACGTTTTGCGTCCAGAACGTCAAGACCCTCTCTCTGGCCTGGCTGCTCTACAAAGACGAGAACGATGATCGGCTCGTCGGCGGTCAGGCGGGCAAGTATCCCTACGCCTGGGTGCAGGGTCCCACGGGAGCCGGCACAATCCTCGAGCGGCAGAAAGAAGGCATCCGCCAGGGCGCGTTGTTCCGTTGTGCGGGCAGTAATGTGGACGTCTACCGTTGCCCCGCCGATCGCCGGATGCAGAGCCCGGGCCAGTTGGCGTTCTGCAGCTATTCCATCGCGGGAGGCGCCAATGGCGAAGGATGGCAGAATGCCTATGTCCAAGCGGAGAAGTACTCCGAGATCTCTCAGCCGGCGACCAAGTACGTGTTCGTCGAGGAAGCCGATCCGCGGGGTTGGAACCGCGGCTCCTGGATCATCAATCCGCAGGCCAAGACCTGGGTGGACCCGCTGGCCATCTGGCACAGCAACGCCCGGGGTATCCTCGGCTACGCCGACGGGCACGCGGAAATCCACCGTTGGGTCGATCAGAGCACCGTCGCGATGTCGCGGAATCAGGAGTTCGTTCGGGCGGTGCCCTCGAACGAAGGAGAAGACTTGCGCTTCATGCTCCTCGGTTTCCCGCAAAAGACCGCGGAATCCGCAGCGAGCCGGGCACCTTGAGTGCCTTGGCGGACCCCACCACGCGTCCCACGGCCCATTTCCGGCTGGGATGGGGAACAAATCGCGGAGACAAAGCATCCTTTAGGAAGGATTCTGCGTTTATCGCACGGGAAACCGGAAAACCCTGGCGGAACTGTCCCGGCGGTTGGCGTCGGCATGAAAGACGAAAGGATAAAAGGAATGAGATTGAGAGCCTTCACGCTTATTGAGTTGCTGGTCGTCATCGCGATCATCGCGGTTCTGATGGCCGTTTTGATGCCTTCGCTCCGGATGGCCAAGGATCACGCCAAGCGGGTACACTGCGTCAGCAACACCAAGACGCTCGCCTTGGGCTGGTACATGTACCAGGACGACTTCAACGGCAAGCTCGTGCCCGCCCACACCCAGGATAATCCGATCCAGTGGGTCGGTCAGGAGCCCGCCAACGGCACTTGGGACCAGAAGAAGGACTCGATCCGACGAGGCCTGCTCTACCCCTTTGTCGGCAAGTCGGTCGATATCTTCCACTCCCGGCCGATACCCGAAGACCCACGTCCTCTCGACCAGCCGCCTTTCGGACCTTCTCCATCGTCGGCGGCGCCAACGGTGAGACTTGGAGCGACTACACCAAAGCGACACGCTACACGGAAATCAAAGCCCCCGCCCAGAAATACGTTCTGGTCGAGGAGGCCGATACGCGGGGCTACAACATGGGTTCCTGGCAGATGAACCCGAGGAGCAGGACCTGGACCGACCCGGTCGCCATGTGGCATAACAAGAGAAGCACGCTGGGCTTTGCCGACGGCCATGCGGAGATGCATCCGTGGGAAGACCAGTACTTCATCGATTGGAATCTCAAGGCGATGTACGGCGAGCCGTTCACCTTCGGTCTGACCCCGCCAGGGGATGCGCAGACGGATATTGACTATATGGCCGAGCGGTTTGCCTACAAATCCTCCCGGTAGCCGGGCGGCGTTCCCTGCTCGTGCGACCGGCGTTGCTGGAGCCAGGCCGCGGCCCATCGTTCAGCTTGGTCTTTTGTCTGGATTTCACCTTCCAGTTGCGCGACGTACAGCTCCGCCGCCAACTGCCCCAGGGCCGGTCCCGGCAGAGCGCCCAGATGCATCAGCTCATGGCCGTTCAACAACGGCTTGGGTTTGACATCGATTTCCCCCAGAGCGCGGACCCTTCTGCGCAGCTTGCCCAGAGAAGCCAAGCCCGCCTTTGACGCGGCGGCCTTCTGCAGCGCTCGCTCCAATTCGTACAAATCCCAGCAATACGGCTCCGCCAGCAACTTCTTGAGCGCAGCGAGGGACATCCCGGCATTGAGCAACCGGCCGCGATGAGCGAGCAGGAATTCGAGGTGCCGGGCCTGCTTTCGGCTGAGTTTCAGGATTTCGCACCTCTCCAGAGCAAAGCCTGTCGGATGGTTGGCGAAAAGAGCCGCCAGGGCCAGGGGAAAATCCACCTTCTTTCGCAGCCGGCCCAGCACGCCGACGGCCTGTTCGGCCGGGACGCCCACGAAACCGGGAAAGACCGCCTGAGCCAGGCCTGTCTCGATCAGCATTCTCACGCCGCCAGCGCGATTCGGAGAGACAAGGATTCCTTCCAACTCAATAGCAATTCGCTCGCCGCTGATTCGCACGATGTTGGCCGCATTGTGACCGATCGCGGTATAAGTGTTGGGGTCGACAGCAAAGCCGAGTAGTGTCGAGAATCGAACGGCGCGAAGCATGCGCAGGTAGTCCTCACTGAACCGCTCCTGCGGGTCGCCGATAGTCCGAATGATGTGTCTCGCCAGATCCGTCTGGCCACTGACGTAATCGATCACCTGCTCTTTGAGCGGGTCGTAGAACATGCCATTGATGGTGAAATCCCGCCGACTTGCATCCTCAGCAGCGCTCGTGAAATGGACCTCTGTCGGATGGCGGCCATCCTCGTACCCCGCTTCCGAACGGAACGTCGCCACCTCCACCTGCTCGCCTTGGGTCAGGACGATTACCACGCCAAACTTCGCTCCCACCTTCAGCGTGCGACGGAAGAGACGAATCACATCCGCCGGCAAGGCATTGGTAGCCACATCATAGTCCTTGGCCGGCCGGGCCAGCAGCATGTCGCGGACGCAGCCGCCCGCGAGCAACGCCTCGAAGCCGTGCTGCTGCAACTGGCCTATGACCTCAATGGCTGCTCGCTTGTTGCTCATCTGCTTTCGCCTGCAACAACACGATGGACATCGTCCCCCACTGGCGCCTGTCTACCGCGTGAAATAGCCCGTAGTCATCGAGTACCGCCACGCGACGGTGGGTCCGCACGACCACTACTCCCTTCGCAACCACTTGATTCTGAAGGACTTGGAGCAGCTCGGCCAGGGAGGAGTGCGTGCCGACTTCCTCCGTGGTGGCATAAGGAGGATCGACGAAGACCAGATCGTAGCGCCCACCATCCGGGCCAATCGGCGCCCCCTCGCAGAAGGCGCTGGCGCGGACAACGCGAGATTGCGTGCCAAATCCGGCCTTGGCGATATTCTCTCCCAGGACGGCAAGCACCTCGTCGTTCTTCTCGACAAACGTAACGAAGACCGCCCCGCGGCTCAGCGACTCCAGGCCCAGTGAACCGACCCCGCAAAACAGATCGGCGACCCTCGCCCCGGCCAGCAGATCATAATTCTGAAGCACGTTGAACAGGGACTCCTTGACCCGGTCCGTAATGGGCCGGGTGGCGTCCGTATCCGGACTGACAAGCTTCATTCCCCGTTTCGTGCCGGCGATAATTCGCATCGAACTCCATCTCAACGGCAAATCACTGATTTCCGCTGGGCAGGTACCGATTTTACTCTCACGCCCGGACCCGGTCCATCCGAAACCGCTCAACATCGGGGGAGTGCCAAAACGACAAGAGCGGCGCCCACCTGTAGCACCGCCCCGGATCAGACCATTGGGTATTCGTTACTCGGCCACGTCAAAGAATGGGAACGATTGATCAGCCAGCATTGTGTTACCTCATTTCTCGCACCTTCATGCGACTTAAGTTGTCTGTTTCTCTTCTCCCGAGATTGAGAAAACCACGTACCAGACGGACCGACGCGATTGTAACCTTCGTCACCACAAGGATTTACCTCTCTGGCAGATCAGTGGCGTACTGTCGCTCTTGCTGCCACTCTACGGTTCGCAGTGCCAACGTGGCAGTTCACCGAAAACACGCAATCCGCGTTACAGAACCGGGAAGAAGTGGCACATTATAGGTGAAGTCGCGAGCCCGGCAAGTTATCGGGCTCCCCGCGATGCGCGTGGCTCGCGGGGAAAGAAGCAAAGCTCCGCCAGGAATGTCGTCCGGAGCCCTTGGCAATATGGATCATGGGACTATAATCACGACGACCGCTAAACAACCAGCGTTGAATTCTCTCAGGCAGCCACAAGCTGCCGGCCGCGCAGCCACCAGCTTGGCCTGCCGGAGCAGTGGATGCGGATTCTACGATGCGTTGTTTGAGAGTACATTCAACCAGTCACCACTTTCGGCCTTCGGAGTTGTCTGTACGCGAGTCTTCTGGGACCGGGGACGCGTCATGCCCCGCAGCCGTGCGTGCGGCGTGTTCGGAGGGGTCGCCATCTGTCGGGAAGGAGGAAGACCATGGAACACACAATTTGATGCGGCGTGCGTATCATATCTTATGCAGGACTCTAATTGGTCCGATGTTGACTAAGACGATTATGGGCCATCGGCCGTCTGTGCCAAACCTTGTAGAGGAGTTGAACATGAATAGTGCAAGCAAGACCTTCAAGAGGAGCTTCGCGGTCCTCGTGGCGGCATTCTGTCTGAATGCTTCCGTGACGTATGCCGCAGAGACTACTCTAACCAACGGCGTCGCTGTCACCGGGATTTCCGGCTCCGCAGGCGCCGAGAAATTCTATCGAATCGACGTTCCGGCCGGCCAGGACACACTGAAGATCAGCACCTCGGGCGGCACCGGCGATGTCGACCTGTATGTGCGCCGGGACTCACTGCCTACCACAACCAGCTACGATTACCGACCGTACCAGGCCGGCAACGAGGAGATGGTGGATGTCAACAATCCCCCGGCCGGCACCTGGTACATCATGCTCCGGGGCTACAGCAACTACTCCGGCGTGACCCTCAAGGCCACGTACTCGGCGTCGCTCTCGGTCAAGATGTTGACCAACGGCGTCCCGGCCACGGGCATCTCCGGCGCCGCGAATGGGGCCGTCTATTATAGCATCGAGGTGCCCGCCGGCCAGACCACGCTGGAAATTGCCATGTCGGGCGGCACCGGCGATGCCGATCTCTACGTGAAGAAGGGCTCCCTGCCAACCACCACCAGCTATGACTACCGGCCGTACTTTCAGGGCAACGATGAGAAGGTGAACGTGGAATCCCCCGCCGCCGGGACTTGGTACATCATGATCCGAGGCTATAGCGACTACTCCGGAATCACGTTGCTGGCCAGCTACCGTGGTGGCGGTGGCGGTGGTGGCGGCGATGACAAGGCGCTCCAAGACGGGGTACCGGTCACCAATATCGCCGGCGCGGCGAACGCCGAACAGACGTACCGGATCGACCTGCCGGCCGGCGTGACCACTCTTGAGATCAAAATGTCGGGTGGCACGGGCGACGCCGATCTGTACGTCAAGCTCAAGACCCCCCCTACGACCACGGACTACGATTACCGTCCCTTCCAGGCCGGCAATGAAGAGACCGTGACCATCAATTCTCCGACTGCCGGGAGCTGGTTCGTCATGATCCGCGGCTACAGCGACTTCGCCGGCGTGACCCTCAAAGCCACCTGGGGCACCGTGATCACCCTCCAGAACGGCGTGCCGGTCAGCAACATCGCCGGCGCTCTGGGCAGTGAGCGGTACTACAAGATCGTCGTGCCGACGGGCACGGACTATATCCAGTTTGCGATGTCCGGCGGCAGCGGCAACGCCGACATGTACCTGAAGAATGGGGCCAAGCCGACCACCACCAGTTACGATGACCGGCCGTCTGACCCTGTCGGCGGCAACAATGAGAGCGTCAGCATGACCGGCGGCAATCTGCCGGGGACCTGGTACATCCTGATTAAAGCCGCGAAAGCCTATGAGGGCGTGACGCTTTCCGTCAAGTACTCCAGCAGCGGCGGCGGGACCCCGGCGGTTGTGACGCTGACGAATGGCGTGCCCGTCTCGAATATCTCCGGGACCGCCGGCGGCGAGAAGTTCTTCAAGATCGATGTCCCGGCCGGGCAAGAGAAGCTCGAGATCCGCATGCGGGACGGCACCGGCGATGCCGATCTGTACGTCCGCAAGGGTTCCAAGCCCACCACCTCGGACTACGATTACCGGCCTTACCTCGTGGGCAACGAGGAAGCCGTCCAGATCGACAATCCGTCGGCGGGGACCTGGTACATCATGATCCGGGGCTACCAGGCCTTCTCCGGGATCACGCTCCTGGCCACCTATGGCGGCGGCGCGCCCCCTGACACGGTCACCACGCTGCAGAACGGCGTGGCAGTGACCGGTATCAAGGGTGCTGCCGGGAGTGAGACGTTCTACAAGATCGTCGTGCCAACGGGCCAGGCCAAGCTGGAAATCGCGACGTTCGGCGGTACAGGCGACATGGATCTGTACGTCAAGAAAGGGGCAAAGCCCACCACGTCGGACTGGGACTACCGGCCGTACGCGATTGGGAACGATGAAAAGGTCACGATCGACAATCCGGCGGCGGCCACGTACTACATCATGCTCAAAGGCTACACCCCCTTCGACGGTGTGACCCTGAAGGCCACGTATACCGCGGCTCCCGACTCCGTTACGTCCCTGACGAACGGCGTGCCGGTCACCGGCCTGTCCGGCGGCAGCGGCAGCGAGAAGTTCTACAAAATCGAGGTCCCGACGGGCCAACAGTTCCTCAAGATCGAGACTACCGGCGGCGCCGACGGCGACGTCGATCTGTACGTCAAGAAAGGCTCCAAGCCGACTCTGATAAGCTGGGATTATCGTCCGTATTTCATCGGCAGCACCGAGACGGTGGAGGTAATCAATCCCGCCGCCGCCACGTGGTACATCATGCTGCGGGGTTACCAGGCGTATACGGGGCTGACCCTGAAGGCCACCTACGGCGCCACCACGCCGCCGCCGGTGGGCAATAACTTCGTGTCCGACCCGAACTGCGTCGCCCTGTGGCGCTTCGAGTCCGGCAAGATCACGACGGACAGCGTCGGGACCAACACCCTCCAGAATCACGGCGTGACCACGAATACGACCGACAAGAAGGAGGCAGCCGGCTCGGGCAACTTCGAGGCCACCGAGAAGGATTATCTCTGGATCGCGGACGCGAGCCTGTCCCCGAAGTTCCCGTTCAGCGGCCCCGCCGCCCCGAAGGCAATCTCGGTGGCGTTCTGGATGAAGCTGGAGTCGCTGCCGCTTGTCGACTTCACGTATGATCCTTTCTCGAAAGTTGACAGCGCAAAGGACCTCGCTACCTTTACGACCATGGTCGATCCTGTCGGCCACATTGGTTTCTTTATCGGGACCGCGACCGGCAAGAAGTATGAGGATAGCTGGGTGGCGGAGCAACTCGCCACGGCCAAATGGTACCACGTGGTTGTGACGTATCGGGACAGCGACAAGAGCTATCAGATCAACGTCTGGAGTGCGGAAGCCGGAACGATTTTTGCCGAGAAGACCGGCACTCTGGCGAACAACATCACGATCACGGACGCGGACGTGTATCTCGGCGCGCGTCAGGGTCTCCCGGAGAATCGGTTCTTCGACGGTCTGCTCGATGAGATGGTCGTGTTCAACGACGTGCTCACCCCGGACGAGATCGGGAAGATCCGCGCGGGAACCTACGGTAAGTCGAAGTAACCGGCTGATTCCTGATGGAAGGGGCCGCCTCCGCCGCTGTTTGCGTCGGGCTGGCCCATTATGACCTCCCGGTTGGCCCGGTCTGAACTGGGCCAACCGGGAGCAGGTTTTGAGATGGATATGCGAAACATTCGTGCCAAGCGAGAGAAGACGTCCCCTCAAACCGCGGTGAAGAGTCTGAGAAGCCGCATCTCGTCCGAATGGCCACTGCTGATCTACCCGGCGCTGTTTCTGATGACGCTGGTGATCCTCCACGTGGTCGGCCGCTCGATCGAACAAGAGACGGCGACCTCTCCTGAGCAACCACGCGCCGTGCAGGGGCCGGCGGGCGCACTCAACCGTGCCGGGCCGACGGGGCAAACGGCAGACGTTGTGGCGAATCAGGACGACCCGCTCGCTGCCGGACCGGCAGCGTGGTCCCCAGAGGCAACGGAAACGGCCGCTGCCGACGAGACTCCCTCGGCGACGTCCGGAGATAACCGTGGCACAAGCCGGGGCGGCCGAGGTCCAGCGGCGGCCGGCGGAATGCGACACACCGTTGATCTGAGTCAGTTGAAGGGTTCCGCCAGAACGGCGGCGTTGTTGTGCATTGCCGTCGAGGAGAAGGACCACGCCCGCATCAAGCAGTGCCTGGCGGAGCTGGTGGCAATGGGCGAGGAGGCAGTCGTCCCCCTCCGCGATCTGATGGCCAATGAGGCAGGCGACGCTGCCCTGTGGGCGGCGACCGCGCTGGCGCGGATCGGCACTCCCGCCGCCACCGGAGCGCTGCTGGACAGGCTCGCGCAGACCAAGGAGGGTCGATACAAGGAAGAGTTGAGCAAACGCGTTTCGAACATCAGCAATCATGACAGTTGGCCGCTGCTACTCGACATTCTGCTGCAGGCGAACGATGGGGCGGTGGTACGGGCGGCCGGCGCCGCGCTGGCTACCCTGGCCGATGCGCCGGTCATCGATGAGGTGCTCGCGCGCTACAGCACGGCCACCAGCGCCGCCGAAGTCGATCGTCTGGCTCAGTTCGTTCGCGGCATCCGATCGCCCAAGGCCACGGAATCCCTCCTGTCCCTGGCGGGACCGGCCTCCTCCGCACCGCAGGACCGCCTCCAGAGCGCGGCCATCGAGGCCCTGGCCCGGGTCGGCGACGCCCAGAGCATCAGCTATCTGCTCCGGCGTCTGGAGGCAAGTGCGCCGGGCGCAGACGTGCAAATCTTCAATACGATCACGCGCATTGACAGTCCGGAGGCACAGACCTCCCTGCTCTACGCGGCCGCCGGCAGCAAGGAGGTTTCGGCCGAGCACGGCCGGACCGCGGCAATCTACGCGCTCAAGAACTACCCCGATGAGAAGACCGTGGCGCTGCTGGAGCGCATCGTCGCGCAAGAGCAAAACGAGAAGGTGTTGACGGCGGCGACCAGGACCCTGGATGACATCCGGCGCAGTCCCCACACGGTCACCGCCAAAGCCGACGCCTTGCAGAAATCCGAGGAGATGCTGCCTCTCAAACCCCTGGAGAAGTAGCAGTCTCCGCGTCCGGCATGTCCACGAGGTGAACCCATCATGGCCAGCAGCCCAATCCGGAGATCGCCCCTGTTGGCACTGCCCCGACGCGTCTACCGGTCCGTCAGGCGGCGCCTCCGAAACCGGCTCTATGGCCCTGCCGTCGAGTCGGCGTCCAGGGAACTGCTGGCCCGTTTGGCGGCTCACCCCGTGGATCCGGACGGCCATTATCGCCTGGCCCGCTTTTACTTGGAGCACGGCAGACAGATTGCGGCCGCCGCCGAATGCCGCACCAGTTTGACGTTTGGCGGAGGCCCCGCGGCTCAGCGTTTATTGTCGGCCGCCTACGCATCGGGTCATTATGACGGCCCCGGCCTTTTCGCCCTTCCCTCGTTCGTGTACCAGCGGATCAACGGCTTGGCGTCCAAGATCAGCGAACGGTTCCCGAACTTCCAGCCCAGCGTGCTCGACGTCGGCGGCGGCGACGGCTTTCTCAGTCTTTTCCTGCGGGAGTGCGATTATGCGTTGGCCGAGCCGTCCGTCAACGGGCTGCTCGTAACCCACTTCCCCGCGAGGTCGTTCGACGTGGTGGCCGCCTGCCACGTGTTCGAACATATTCCGCCGGAGCAAAAGGACGAATTCCTTAAGAGCCTGTGCTCGGTGGCCCGGCGTCTGGTCCTGTTGTTGGGCCCGCTGGAGACCGACACCAAGACGACGGACGCCACGCCTCTGGTCTACCGCATCACGAAGGCCCCCTGGGCCCGGGAACACCTGGAGTGCGGGATTCCTCCCCTGGATCTGATCACCCGTTTCGCCGCTGAACATGGCATCCCCTGCCGCGTATCTCCCAGCGGGAATCGCCTGAGCGTGTATTGGGCTGTCTTCGCGGATTACTTCGCCACCTGCGCCCACAAAAGAGAGGAGTTGCGCGAGGTGGAGAGATTTGCCAATGAGCACATGAACACCGACCTTGTCCATGCGGCGGACCCGAATGAGTATATGATCGAGCTGGACCTTGAGCGACAGGAAACGCGGGCGTGACGGCCGCGCGGAAGTGCGCCGGGAGGCACAAGATGAGCGGAAGAATTCTCTCTGGGGCCGTTCGTAACACGATCCGGATCATGGGCCTGACCGCCCTTCTGCCGGTGGCGGTCCATGCAGCCCATGGCAACACACCCGTCCAGAAACAAGAAGCCAAACCCCGGACGACGCCCCCGGTGCACCAACCGGAATCGCCCGCCCGTCGCAGTCCGGCCTCGCTCACCCCCCAGACGCCCTTGGGCGAGGCGGTTGACCTGCTGCGGAACTCGACCACGCCGCCGCTGAAGATCCTCGTGCTCTGGAAGCCCCTGGGCGAGGCGGGGATCTACCGGGACACGCCGATCGGCATCGACGGCAGCGCCGGTCTGTGCGCGACCCAATACCTGGAGTTCCTGGTGCTCTCGCTTTCCGCCGGAGCATCGGCCCGGCTCGGCTACACGGTGGATAAGGACGTCATCACCATCGCGACGACGGACGCCTTACCGGCCCCCAAGCAAGTGACACGCGTGTACGATATCCACGACCTGGTGGCTCCGCCGGCTCGGTATTCTCTCGCCTCGATGGGTTTCACGGTGGGATACGGCAGCCCCGTCATGCCTCCTGGCGGTCCAGTAGGGAACCCAGGCTACGGGTCCTACCGCGTGAGCAGCCCGAGCACGGATCTTTCCCGTCCTGCCAGGAGCACGTCCGGACGGACGGGCCCAAACGCACGCTCCTACCGCAGTCGCTGAGCTCGTGACCGCGTTTATCAGCGCCGAGACAACCCCGAGGATCCCTCTCTGGCGGGGGGAGCCAGAACGCGCGGGGATCGGTTGCCGTAACGAGGTTCGTATCCGTTACGCCACTCGGGGCACCGTCCCGACGACCTACGAGCTCGATTTGCCTCCGGCCGCTTGGGCGACAAGCCGGTCGCGTTCCGCTTCCCGGTCGTATTGCTCCACCGCCTGCCGAAGGGCGGGTTTCACTTCCTCTTCCATTTCCCAGGGCTTGGTGATGAAGCGGAAGATCTCGCCCTGGTTGATGGCGGTCAAGAGCGTGGTGGCCTGCGTGTAGCCGGACAGGACCAGTCGCACAATCCGGGGATACCGCTCCTTCACGATCTTGAGCAGGTCCAGGCCCGGCATTGCAGACAATCGCGGGAACGTCCCCGAACTCGGTCGTGACCTCGGCGTCGTACTTGATTTCGTTTCGCGCCACCGTGAGCGTGGCCTTGAGCCCCTCGTTGATGTTATCGGCCGAAGGAGGGGAGGGCTTGGGGCGCAGACAAAAGGCCCCAGTACCAGCCGGACCGGGGCCTCTCATGGGCTGAAGTCGCCCGACATTATGGGAGCTTGGACACCCATCGCCAAGCCCGGTCTTTTTCGGACGTGGACGCTCGTGCGGATAGAGGCGGTTGCCTCAGACGCCGGCTCATGGCGGATAGGCGTAGAACGCCACACCCTGATAGGTGTAGGGACTGTCCGGTTGAGTGATGATCTTGTTCGCCTCGGCCTCACTGATCGTAAAGAACGGCGACTTGCTGACGTTGTTCAGGAAGCGGTAGACCGCTCGAGACGTAAACGGCTCCGACCCCTCCGGATAGGCGTAGAACGCGATCCCCTCCGACGTCCAGACTTTCGGGGATTGGCTCAGCAGACGGGTCCTCTCGTCTTCATCCATCGTGTAGAAGTGAGACTTGCCGGACCACAACCGGTAGACGGGCTGCAAGCTACTATTGCTCCTCGTCAGACACGCATGGAAGGCGATTCCCTCGTAGGTCCAGGCGATCAGCGGATAGTTTTTGATGAGTTTGTCCCTCTCTTTCACGCTGGTCGTGTAGAAGTGGTGGCGTTGCAGAGGGGACCAGAACCGGTACACGGCGGTATAGGGCACCGTGAAGCTATGCCCTACGAGCACGGTCTTGCCGTACTGGAACGGCGTGCCGTCCGTGCTGGCAACTTCGTACAAGTTGCCAAACGCGACTTCCGCGTCATAGCTGCCCTCGGTGAGCCGATACTCGCTGGAGGCAATGGCCGTTTTGGCTAAGACCTCGCTGGCCGCCTCCCGGCTCGTGGTGGAGTCGGTGACCGTCACATAGATGGCATTGACCCCGCCGTCGGTGCACGCGTTCCAACGGAGAACCGCCGGCGAGGCGACGGCGGCGCCGTAAGCCGGCGTCGTGATCTGCGGTTTCTGCGTCGGCTGCGGCACGGGGTTCGACGTCCCCGGCACCACGTAGCCAATCCGTGTCTCGCTCTGGGTGTTGTTCCGGTAGTGAGCGAGGATCCGATAGACTCCGTCACTGTACGCGGACAGAGCGGACGGATTGCTCGTCTTGGCCCAGTACTCCCACACATGGTTCACGCCGCTGCTCCGATGATACGTCTCCACGATGCCGGACGAGGTGTGGGAGTCGCTGGGGATCGTGTACAAGGTCGCGCCGCTCGGCGCCTGGAAGTCAATCGAAGTGAGGGTGTCATCCGTCTCGAGCCGCAGCAGGAACGTATACGTCGCCGTCGTGTCGCTCGGATCCCCGTACGCGGCGTTGCGCATGATCTGACCGTGAAGCAGATGATCCTGTGCCCCCTGGCGCTCGTAGGCTCCCATGTCCACCAGCGCGCTACCATTGCCATCCCCATCGACGATCCGGTTCCCACCGTCATAATCCTTGAGGACTCCCAGGACGGCCGCATTGCTGCCGACATCCAGACAGGGCGAATCGAAAGCCAGAGAGAGATCATTGCCATCCGCGTTCACAAACATCGGGTTGCTCTTCTTGTTCCCGGTGCCCGTGTACACCTGCGTGCCTTCAATATCACAGTAGCGCACGACCGGCTTGCCGGCCGACTCGGGCGCAGCGGTGCCGATGTTCGGCCTCCCCTCATTCGCGGTATTCCCCCAGATGATACAATTGACAAAGGAGGAGTTGGTATCTTCGCTGTAAAGGCCGCCTCCCATCCAGTCGGCGTCATTTGCCACGATGGTGCAGTTGATGAACTGGGGGTTGTTCAGCGCGTTCGACTCCCCGCTTTTGCTGATGTAGATCGCCCCTCCGTCGCCGTCCGCGGAGTTCTGCGACATAATGCAGTTGATCGTCTTGCCCCCGGAACCGCGATCCATAATGGCGCCGCCGTCGTTCCGGACAGAATTCTGTTCGAACAGGCAATTCAGGATCGTGGGGGTGCCCCCGTAGTTGTAGACCCCGCCGCCACTGATGACCGACGAGCTGCAGCGGCTGAACCAGCAATTATCGACCACGGCGCTGCAATCGTAGTTGACGACCCCCCCTCCGTACGCCGCGAAGTTCCCTTTGAAAATGCAGTTCGCGATCCCGGCCGGTGCTTCCTCGTTCAGGATCGCGCCGGCGACGCCCTCCTCCACCAGGGCGGCGGCATTCTCCTGAAACACACACCGGGCGATCAGGGGATTGCACCGCAGGTTGTGGATGGCGCCGGCACTGTCGTTCGACGCATTTCCCAAGAACGAACAATCGAGAATCTGCAGACCCGCGCCTTCCTCATTGTAGATGGCCCCGCCCGTGACCTCGGCCGTATTCTGCGCAAAGGTGCAGTTGGCGATCTTCGAGCCGTTCGCCCGATACGTGGCCAGCGCGGCCCCGGACTCCGACGCCGAGTTGTACCGGAACACACAGTTGGTGATAGTCGCCGTGCATTGGGTGACCAGGACGCCGCCCCCGAGAGAGTCGGGACCCGCGAGTTCGGCCGCCCTGCCGTACACAATCCCAAAGCCGTCGATCGTCGCGTTGGCCGTCACCTTGAAACAGTGGAATACCTTCTCCATACCGTCCACGGTCGTCCGATAGGTATTCCAGCTCCGCGTTTCGGCCGTGCCGCTATAGCCGCCCAGAATGCGCACCGCTTTCGTAACGACAATCGGCTGCGTGAGCTCGTAGGTGCCCTGCTTGACCCAGATCTCGCCCCCCGTGGTCATGGCCCCGTCATTGAGAGCCGCCTGGATGCTTTTGTAGGCCGTGGCCCAGGTCTGGCCGCCCGCTCCGGAACCATCGAGGGCTACGTAGCGAACCACCGCCTGTGCCCCCACCGCAGGCAACAATACGGCCGCGGCGAGCACGCCCATCAGACTGATCCTGCTATTGCGATTCATCACTTCCTCCCGTAGGCCTGCTGTTCTGCCGCCCTAACGGAGTCTGCCAACTTCCACGAACGTTTCCACCCCCAGCGAAGGATGCAGCAGAAGACATATTCCCCATGTTCGCACAGTTAGGCGTATTATACACAATATCGGCAATATAGGCAATATGATTTGCTCAAAAAAGGCCGAATTGGCTGCTGGTTGAACACGCCAGTCCTCATTTTCTTGGGGCCCACGCGTAACCATATCCGCCCTCCTGTACCGATGTTGGTGCCGCGACGGCACCTCGGAAAGTCGGATAAACCAGGCCTTGAGTGTGCTGCCGTCAGCGCCGCGTCCACAATAGAGGACGCAGCCACCCGGAAAGAAGGTGCATTTTCCCGTGGCGTCGGGTATGATGAGCCCGGCCCAGCCGACACCCGCCCGGACCTCTTGGAAATCCCGTGCTGGTGGAGTGTCGCGAGCTGGCGCATTTGACGGGAGGTTTTGCTTCATGGGCACAAAGATCTCGGCGCGCATGGCATTGGTAGGACTGCTCTTGGCCTCCTTCCTGCCGATCGGCATCCTGCAGGGCGAGGACTGGCCGCGATTTCGGGGACCCAGTGGGCAGGGAATCTCCCAGGAAAAGGGGATTCCGCTGCAGTGGAGCGCCACCTCGAATATCCGCTGGAAGACCGCGATTCCCGGCCAAGGCTGGTCCTCTCCCCTTGTGCTGGGGGAGCGCGTGTTCGTGACGACCGCCTTGGAGGGCGGCTCTTCACTCCACCTGCTTTGCCTGGACCGTCCCAGCGGGCAGGTGGTCTGGGACAAGGAAATCACCCCACAGAAGGCCGGACATAAGCAGCAGTACAATTCTTATGCGACCTCGACGCCGGCCACCGACGGCCAGCGGATTTACGTGCCGGCGTGCGACGGACGCATCCTGGCGGTCTCGCTGGACGGCGCCGTCGCGTGGACCAATTCCGACGTCGACTACTACAGTGAGCATGGGCTGGCCGTGTCGCCAATTCTATATCAGGACCTTGTCATTGTGCCATTCGACGGGAGCAGCCCCCCGCCCGACACCAAGGTCGGCTGGCAGGTGCCTTGGGACAAGGCGGTGATCCTCGCCGTGGATAAAAACACCGGAAAAACGCGGTGGAAGGGCAGCCGAGGCAGCTCACGGATCGCCCATGTCACGCCGCAGATCACCAAAGTGGATGGCCAGGACCAGCTCGTCAGCGGGGCCGGTAATGTCATTCAAGGACACGATCCCCGGACCGGCGCCCTGCTGTGGACCGCCGACAGTTTCGGCGAGGGAGTAGTCCCCTCGATCGTGATCGGAGAAGGGCTCGTCTTCACCGCCTCCGGGTTCGGCGACCCGCGAGTCCGCGTGGTCCGCCTCGGCGGCCGGGGCAATGTGACCAAAACCCACATGGTCTGGGAATCGAAGGAAGATGTGCCGAAGATGTCGTCTATGCTGTATGTATCGCCCCATCTCTACCTCGCGACCGAGACCGGGGTCGCCAAATGCTTCAAAGCCGCCACCGGCGAGGTCCTCTGGCGCGAGCGCCTGGCCCCGAAATTCTCCGCCTCGCCGGCTTGGGCCGACGGCAAAATCTACTTTCTCGCCGAAAACGGCAAAATGACCGTGGTCGAGGACGGACCAACCTTCAAAGTCGTCGCCCAGAACGAGCTGGGCGAAAAGTGCTGTGCCAGTCCCGCCCTCGCGCAAGGCAACCTCTTTATCCGCACGGAGAAGGCTCTGTACTGCATCGGCAAATGACACCGAATGGCGTCAAATCCGAAATTCGAAGCGCCAAATCCGAAACAAATCCAAAGCTCCCAATCGAAATGACCGAAATGCTGTCGCCGGCCCGGGTTCCGTTTCGAATTTCCCATTTTGGTCATTCATGCTTGTTTCGGATTTCGACATTCGCCTTTCGGATTTGTCGGCTCCGCCACTACTCCCGTGTCGATAGATAGGGATCACTCGCCTCCGGTTTGGCTTGAGGCGTCGCCGTCGTGATAGGCATTTGGACATTCACTTGCCGGGAGCCTCTGACCACCCGGCCCAGATTTTCTTTCGTGATCTTCACCGGTTCTCTTGCCAGCTCGGGAACGCTGTAGGTCCAGAGGCAGGAATCATAGTGCGTCGGGTCCTTCTGAGGCAGAAGTAGTGGTTGGTGCGCCAGGCCATTCGGATCGATATAGCTCAGGTAGGTTCTGGTAAAGGTGCCGTTGCCCCGCTTGCTGCTGAAGGCAATCCAGCGGCTGTTGCTGGACCAACTGTGCCAGCTCTCGCTCTCGTCGCTATTGACGTCCAGCCGCCGGTATTCATACCGGCCGGTGCGCTGGGCCGCCTCCAGGTCGATCAGGTACAGATCGCTGCTCTGCTGATAGACGGGGAAACACCCATATTGGCACAGGCAGAACAGCAGCCAACGACCATCGGGACTGAGGCGCGGCTCCAGAATGCTCTGCCCTGTCTGCTGGGCCGAGAGCACCGTCTCCAACTCGCCCCACGTGTCCTTCTGAACGTCATATGCGATCCGCACGAGGTCGTACTTGATCTGATCGTACTGCTCCGGAATGGCGTTACGGTTTGTCCAAGTCAACGCGGCGCTGCAAAAATAGAGATAGCGGCCGTCGGGCGACCACGCCGGGTACGTCTCCAGCCGCTCCTTCTTCGCGAGGGCAGGCGTACCCTTGACCATCCTGGCGTTCCCGTCGTAATAGGCCAGGTAAGAATCGAGATCGACCACGTCCCGGATCTCGCTGCCGGCGGCGTGCTGGAACATGACGATCTTGGCGGAGGAGTACACCAGAATCCTGCCGGACGGGTGCCACGCACTGTACCCGAACGTGGCGCCCACCTTCTCTACGGCGTCGCCGCGGAAGATCAGCGCCGCGTTGCCGTACTCCTTGCTGCGCGTGCTCACCAGCATCGTCTCCGTGCGCTGGTTACAGAACGTATGGCAATTGACGCAGCCGCCGCCGAAATAGTCATTGCGCAAAATGACGGACTCTCGGAAACCGTGCAGGTCGCGCTGATAGATGCCCATGTCGCGCCACAAGGAATGAACCGGAGGAATCCTCCGGTAGACGAGGTAATTGTCGATCTCTTCGTTCGCAATCGTGCAAGCGAAGGCACGGAATTGGCGCCACCTGCCGTCGGACTGCACGAAGACCTCGAAGGTAAGCTCTTTGCCGCGATTGACGCTGAGCAAGGTATGCCAGGATTTCTCCGGAATTGCCATCTTCCCGGACCGGCTCGCCGTCTCAAGGGCTCTGCCCTGCGACGACCGGATCCGGACGAAGTATCGTGACCCGCTCTCGCGGACGAGGAAGTTCAACGGGGCGATATTCGGAGGAATGACGGCCCCGGAGAAATCGGGGTGGATTTGCGGCGGGCGGTCCACGGCCAGCGCTTCTGCCGGCGCTGGGCCGGAAGCGCCAAGGCCCAGGAAGCCGACGAACGCCACAGCCAGCGCCGCCGACGCCACCATCCGAAGTCGTTTGTACTTGCTCATTGCCGTGCCGGGGAAGCCGCGTAGATGAAGTAGAAGAAGTAACTGCCGGCGAAGTTGCCGGCCAGCTCGCTGAAAGCCGCGTCCTTGTTCCTGCCATAGCGGTTGAAAATATCACTGAACTGCTTGATCCGCTGCTGGACCTCGGGACGGATCGCGAAGTCCCCCAAACGGACCGGGTACTTGGTGGCATAGATCAAGGTCGCTTCCTGGTACAGCGGCGGGAAGGCCGTATAGCCGAAGTCCGGCAAGCGCCCCAGGTTCTTCACGAACTTATCCAATCGCTTCTCCATCAGGTACCAGGCCATCAGGTACTCGAAGGCCATCCGATTCTGGCTGCCCTGTTCCGCCAGAGCCAGCAGCATCGGCTCGGGCGCATAGAAAGACCCGGGGGAGTCCTTCCGGAGAGCGTGAGACCGCCATTGCTGCATCTGGGGATCGGCGGCGAGGGTCGGGTCGGCCGCCAGGCGCTGCAGATAGTCCCGGGCCCAGGTGCTGAAAAAGAGAGTCCGGCGCAGCTTCTCAAGATAGATCCGGCCGGCCGCCATCTTGCCCTTGGCGAAGTTGACGAGTGCCAGCCGCTGGAGAATCATGGGGTGCTCCCCGAACATCTCCATGCACTCCGTCAGGTTCTTCTCCGCCAGATTCAGGAGGCCCAGATCGAGCAGGGTGTCCAGCCAGTGCCAATAGAACAGACCGTGGTCCGCGCCGGTGCAGACCAGGGCGTCCGGATGCTGCAGGTAGGTGAACAGGTCCTGGTTCAGACGGCCCGTGTGATACAAGGCGCGATCGACCGCATTCATCACCACGTACTTGTCCCGACAACGAGGCGACGCCCGGAGGACCTCCGCCCACTGACGCTGACACGCATGGTGGTGGACCGCCAGCAACGCCTTTTGAGGACCGTCGAGGGAGACGACCGCCACCGTAGCCCCCGCCGCCCATACGAAGGCGGACCCTACGGTCCACCGAACGGCCGGCCCTCTCACCCACCGGCCCACGCGGGCCCCAAGAGATTTCGCCGCCTGGGCCGGTCGAACCGGCAATTTCTTATCCGCGGGACGGGTCTGGGCAGGAGCCCGACGGGAACTCCACCACGAGGCAACGCCCCGCCCCAATCCCCAAACCAACACAATGCCAACGGGGAAAAGACAGAGCGCATAGACAGCGTTAATCATCTTCTGCCGGGTGACCCAGTCGCGAATCTGCCAGGAGACTGGCAGCGTATCCGTGTAGGCATTCACGATACTGGCATGGAACACGAGAACGCCAACGACATACGGGATAGTGATCCCCAACAGCAGACAGGCCAGCGCAACCCCATACCCACGGCGATAGAGCAATTCGTAAATCAAACACAGAGCCGCAAAGGCTGGGAATGTCCCCCCGCCAACCACGTACGAAACCACCGAAAGGAGCAGGTAGACGGCTGCGCGGCGCGTTTGCGAACTGGCGTTCGCCCCGCGCGATCCCATGGTGATGTAGAGACATGCAAACAGCACCGAGACCACCGCCCCCGTGAGCGCCGGAAAGTGATAACTATACTGGGCGTACGTGACAACGACCAGCAGCGGCGGGACAAAGCGGAGCAGCCGGCGCCCGGGCACCGCGAGCATCCCCAGGAGCCAGTCCGTGCCGGCCGAGATCGCCCACGCCTGAGCCGTGATGACGAGCGCGCCGGCCCAGGAGTAATAGAAGAATTGGGGCAGCAGCGCACAGAGATAGCGCAGCAGCCCGCCGGGATAGGACAGGCATTCCCGAAAGAACGGCCAGCCCGTGTAGAAGACCGGGAAGTTCGTGATCGTCCCGCAACTGGAGATGAGCTGCGGCTGCACCATCAACCACAGATACAGGTAGAGCAGGCCGAAGAAAACGATGCTCCTGATCGCCTGGGCCGGGCGCGACTTGGGCCAACTACCAACCATCAGTTACCCATCCAAGGCTCCAACGTTATCCGTTTCCTGCACACCATCACCCTCCTGTCATGACTATCGTAGCATAATGCCCGCTATCCTAAAACAACAACGACAACCAAACTGTTCTTGAACCACGAATCGCACTAATGACACGACTTCAGCCGGTTCATCATTCCCCCTTCATTCGTGGCATTCGCATCATTCGTTGTCTCTAAGTCCTTTCGGCCAATGGACTTACACATCGCTCTGGTCGAATTGGCTTTGTGCGGTGCGAATGCTCCCCCCAGAGACACCGCAGAGTACGCATTTTGCGTATTGCCGCCACCTCGGGGCGGCGGACTACAATCGCCTTTATCGTGCGCGTTCAGGCATAGAGGGCCATCATGATTTTGAAGGGAGGTAGCACAGATGAAAGCACTCACATTCATTTCGATTGTTCTTGTGATTACGGCCTCGGCCGGCGTGGCCCTGGGGCAGGTACCGGCGTCTCTGACCTTCGAGCCCCCGATGCAAACGGTGGGCTTGGGGGGCCTGGCGGATGTCGGCATCAGGATCGACGAGATGAATAACTGAGAAACGCCCCGAGGACAACTCCAGGAACACCATGGAATGGCGGTCCGTGAAGCGACGAAGATCTTGGAGCAGGTCTCTGGGCGGCGGGTCTGCAGGGCGGAGCAAGCCCCGCCCTGCAGAAACTGTCGGCGTTCGCCTAAGCGTCGACATCCCCACCGGAGTGCAGGAATTGCAGCGCCGTGAAGGGATCGTTCGTAAACCGAAACAACTTGTGGAGGCCCACGCGCCGAAGGATCGCCTGGACTTCGGGGGAGACGGAGCACAGGACCAGCCGGCAACCCGCGGCGCTCAAGACCCGCTCCAGGATGATCAGAAGACAGATCGTCGCCGCCGACAGGAACTCCACGAGGGAGAAGCTCACGATCACGTCGCAATCCGACGTCGGATGGGTCGAACGCGCCACGCCATCGAGATCGCGGCTCCACTGGGGTTCCGCCGGCAGGGTGATGAGAAGGACATGCTCGGACAGGTGTTGCGTCGCCATACGAGGCCCCCTGTTTCCGGCGGCCGTCTCACCTCGGTTCGCCAGAGATCACACGACCTGATTTTGTGTCCTTGGCAAGACGGCTGCTAATTAAAATGTACGACACTGCCCTCAGAATCCAAATGAACGGGTCAAGGGATTGTTGGGTCAGGGGCCGCCGCTTTCGCTACAGACAGCGCGGTCAATCGCTCTCGGGCGTCGAGGGCGGCCTCCGCCGCTGGCTGCCGACCCGGTAGAGGCGTTCGGTGAAGCCGCCCTCCGCGATATTCTGCACGCCGCTGCGGGCCGCCTGCACCATCTGATCGTGCGTCCGGCTGCGTTTGTCGATGTACCGGTCACAGAACCGTGCCATCACATCGTAGATGAGCTGCGCCAATTGAAAGCTCTTGAGCCTTCGATAGCCCCCATGCTTCGGAATCAACCTCTCCGGCTCCGCCATCGCTTCTCTCCTGGGCCTGTCCTCGTCCCGTCCGTCCACGCCGACCCGTCTCTTCCACCGCATCCGCTTTCTTCTGCTATCCCAGCGGCCGCCACCGCCCGCGGCGGCCTCCAATACGCCCCCAGCCTACCACCTGACCCCACCCCTGACAAGGACTGACCGGAGCCCAGCAGTTCACCGGTCGAACTAAGCAAGAGGTCCCGAATGGTGTCCCCCATATTCGATATTCATATCGAACACACACACCCAAGAGAAACCGACAGGCCGCGGACTTTTTCGGTCCGGAGAGACTATTTTTTGCTTGACAGGAATCCGACGCGGATGTCAATACTTGCTGGTATCATTGCTCTCGGGAGAAGCGTATGTCTGCGATTACAGGACTTGTGGCGCTTGTCGTCAGTATTGCCGCGCTGGCAATTCTGAAAGGTTGTCGCGATGCGATTGCCAAGCACGAAGATCGCATAAACGACCTTGCACGAGAGATTCACCGACTCAAGGAATCATCCCGCGTGGCTGTAGCAGAAGCGTTCAGCCAGCCACCCGAGGAAGTTCGCGAGAAGGCCGTTTCGGCCCCGGTGCAAGCACTGAGGCGAGAGACTTCTATCCCCCAGCAAGAGGATGTCCCGGCGCGTCCTGCTTCGAAAGAGGTTCCCGGAATCTCCGGCGCACCAACAGGAGAGGCTCTGCGGGCTGTTGCGCAGCCCAAGTTGCCCGCGATTGCGGCACCGCCCGAAGCCCGGCAGCACCGACCGCTTGAGGCGGCGAAATCGCTGTTCGATAGTCTCGACCGCGAACGTTGGGCCACCTTGGAAGCCACCCTTGGCAAGCAGTGGATGACATGGGTTGGCGCCGTCGTGCTCTTTCTGAGTGCGGGTTTCTTTGTCAAGTATGCGTTCGAGCACCAATGGCTTGGCGCGGAGGCGCGCGTGATTCTGGGTGTTGTCGCCGGGATCGGCGTGATGGCGGCGGGCGAGCGCTTCATCAGGCGCCAAATGCGTGCGCTGGGCCAGGGCCTCGTCGGCGCCGGCCTGGCAATCCTCTATGTCTCCCTGTACGCTGCCTGTGGCCTCTACGGTCTGCTTCCGCAAACCGTTACGCTTGTCTTTATGGCCATCGTGACCGCGGGGGGCATGGTGCTGGCCGTCACCCACGACGCGGTGGCCGTCAGTTTCCTGGCCGTCCTGGGCGGCCTGCTGGCACCTGTCATGCTCCGGACCGGGCGTGACCCGCGCGATGCGCTGTTCGCTTACCTGCTCCTGCTCGATCTCGGTGCGCTGGGCGTGGCCTTCTTCAAGCGTTGGAGGGCGCTCGACGTCCTGGCCTTCCTCGGGACCTCGGCGCTCTTCACGGCGTGGTACTTCAAGTTCCGTCACGCGCCGACCTACTCGATAACGCCCACCGTCCTATGGCTCACCAGCTTCTATGTGGTGTTCCTCCTCCAACCGTTCGTCTACCACCTGCGGTTGGCAACGCCGATTGTGGGCGAACGTTTCTTCCTGGCCGTCTCCAACGCCGCGGGAATGTTCAGCCTAACCTATACGATCCTTCACGGCGAGCACAAGCACACCCTGGGCTTCATCACGCTGGGTATGAGCGCCTCGTACCTCGTCTTGGGCTCGCTCACAGGGAAACGCCTTCGCAACGACGCGCGCGCGTTCTTCGGATTCATCGCCCTGTCGGTGATGTTCCTGACGATCGCGATACCCATCCATCTGGATTTTCACGGCGTGACCGTCGCCTGGGCGGTCGAGGCGCCCGTGCTCCTTTACCTCGCCTACCTATACTCCTACTTTCCCGTCCGGGCGGGCGTGCTTATTCCACTGGCTCTGGCCGCCGGCAGAATCTTCACGATCCACTGGCCCCTGCACAAGGAGGCCTTCACCCCGCTCGTCAACCCGCAGTTTGGCACAGCGATCTTCGTCGCTCTGGCCGGGGGCGCCTATGCACTCCTCCACCATTTGCAGAGAAGGAACTCCTCTCCCACCGACCAGATGCTCAAGGTCTGGACAGGGATTGCGTCGGCCTTTCTGGCGCTGGTCGTGCTGAACATCGAGGTGTGGCAATGGCTCGACCTTTCCGGCAGAGACCCTCTGGCCCGCTGGGCCTGCGCCGTAGTGTGTGCCGCCGGTGCGGCCGGCTTCCTTCTGGCGGGAATCGAGCTGCGCAGCGTTCCCGCGCGCTTCTCCGGGCTCGTCGCGCTGGCGGCCGCGGGCGCGCTCGAAATGTGGGACTACGGCCGCGGCATCGAGGCCGACTATCTGCTGATCTTCAACGGACGTTTCCTGGCCGCGTGCGCCGCGATCCTTGTCCTATTCTCCTACGCCTTCACCTACCGCCGCCGGCAGGCGTTGTGCCATCCGGACGAGAAACGCTTGTCAATCCCTTTCTACGGAGCAGGCGTTCTTCTGCTGGTCATCCTGTGCAGTGGTGAGACGTGGCAGTGGCTGGCCCTTCGTGACCACCGCTACCTTGCGAGATGCTTACTCCCCTTGCTGTGGGTGGCCGGCGCGGCCGGCTATCTCGATGCCGGATGGAAATTGCGGTCGATCCATCTTCGTCAAACAGGCCTCGCGGTGCTGGCCGTGGCGGGCATGTTTGCCGGCGTTGGCTACACGTACCGCGTGGAAAGCGATTGTCACCTGTTCCTCAACGGGCGTTTCGCGGCCGCTCTCGCGGTACCTTTGATGGCGTTCCTGTACGCGTTTGCGCTTCGCAGGCTGCGGGACCTCCGCGAGCCGATCGAACAGGACATAGCAGAAGCTCTCTACGGGATCGGAATTCTCCTGCTCGTGATTCTGACCACCGCTGAGATATGGCTCTGGCTCGATGCACGTGACTACCATTATCTGGCCAGGTGCCTGGTCCCAGTGATCTGGGTCGCCGGCGCGGCCGCCTACCTTGGGGCCGGAATCAAGCTGCGAACGGTGCGCTTGCGCAACGCGGGCCTTGCGCTCCTCGCCGTCGCGGGCGTCTTTGCCGGCCGCGGTTATGCTTTCGACCTGGGTGCCGGCCACCTTCTTTTCCTCAACGGGCGTCTGCTGGCGGCGCTGGCCGTGGTCCTCATGGTTTTCGCTCACGGATATGTCCTGCGGCGCTCTCGGGACCTCTGCCAACAGGATGAGCAGCTCACAGCGCAGGCACTCTACGGCGTCGGGACCACCCTGCTCTTTGTCCTGTTGAGTTGCGAGACCTATTTCTACTTCCGGGGAACCATAGCCGATCGCGAGAGGGCCAAGTGGGTCTCTCAGATGTCGCTCTCCGTGACGTGGGGAGCCTATGCCCTTGCGATTCTGGCCGTTGGCTTCTGGCGCAACGTGCGGAGCCTCAGACTCGCCGCACTCGGGCTGTTTGGCTTGACGGCTCTTAAGCTCGTGCTCGTAGACATGGCGAAGGTACAAGAGGTCTACCGAATCGTATCTTTCTTGGTGCTCGGCGTCCTCATGATCGGCACATCGTACCTTTATCACCGGGTCGAGAAGCGGCTCCGCCTGTCCTCTTCCGCCGGAGACACTCAACCGGCCAGAGAATGAACGCTCTCTTCCCGCGGGGTAATTCGGGGCCTGATCCCGCGTTAGGCGCGGGTGCCTCGGAAGAGGCCGCTCTCTGGGGTCGCGGATCTGACCATCTCCCTACTGGTACCCGCAAGGCGATAAACGCACAGATTCCGGCCGCAAGCCGGATAACCTAAGTCCGCCTGGGACAAGGACTTGCGGTTGTTCTTCTGCGGTCACGACGAAGAGAACCCATCCCATCACGATTTTCCTTGACAACGCCAAGTAGTATATGTCATTTATATACAAAACAATATAGTGCGTTTTTGAAGGAGAACGGATGACGGAGAGCGGAGAACAGCGAGCAGCGGAATCCTGGGCGGTCCGTCCCAGAGGGACTGCGGTACCGCCCAATGTCATCTGGGGACTGCCCCCTCCCTGCCATGCCATTGGTCGAAAGCGTGACATGCCGGGGGTCCGGGGGCGAAGCTCCCGGCGGCGCCGGGTGGGACGGAGCCGCGGGGACGGGGGCCGTGGGCGATTGCGCAAGCCAACCCAATTTCCGGGAGTTGGCCCGCCGGGCCCAGGGACCGTCGCATAAACAAACCGGACTTGGCGGTTCCGGTGGTGGGCGGCCAGTGGCCGGCCACGCAAAACAAAGCCAATCTGAAGAGGAGTCTCAACTTGGAAGCCTCAAGTGTCAAGCGAACAAAGCCCGGCAACGGAGGCCCAAAAGCCGTTGCGCGAAACAAACCCAATTTGGTGGGAAAGCAGACGTCGGGCGAGGACGCCCAACCTACGAAGAGGTGCCCGTGCAAAACAAAGCCAATCTTCGGGTGGCCTGCAGTCTGGACGAGAGGCGGGACTATGCGAAACAAAGCCAATTCCGTGAACCGCGAAACGAGAGCCAATTGCCGTCGAGGAAAGAGGTTAGGAGAAGAGATGGCGATCCTGCGTCCAGGAAAAACAAAGCCAATTGGAAGAGGAGTTTCAAGTTGGAGGTGTCAAGTGTCAAGGGAACAAAGCCCAGCGGCGAAGGCCCGAGAGCCATCGTGCGAAACAAAGCCAATCCCGGGGTGGCCAGCCTCTTCGTAGGGCGAGCGTCCCGCTCGCCGGAAGACGTCGTGCGAGGACGCACGACCTACGAAGAAGCGACTTGCGAGCCTGCGCAGCCCATTAGGTCGGCCAGCGTGGCGGTACAGGGAGCGTCCCCATCCGGCGGGCAGCAGACGCGGGTTGCCACCCGACGGCACGGCCCGGTTCACCCGTACTACGTCTGCGCGGGTCCAACTGGTCTTACCCGCCTGAAGGCGGAACTGGGTCCCAAACGGTGGCACGCGGTGGGTTGGACTTCCCTTGCGGGGTCCCGGGCAAGTAAAATGGACACCTGGTGATATGAGAAAGACCGGTAGGGGTTCACTTTGGATTTAGGATCGGTCGGCACGGTTGATCCGCCCACAATACTTCTGCTGTTCTTCTCTGGCTACCAGTAAAGCAACGAGCATTTCGATTGTCCAGGGTCTACTGGTGAGCCCGGCCGCGACCGCCGGTGTGGTCCCGAGCGTCTTGCGGGGCCGGATGAAGTTGTAGACGAAATAGTGCAGCGCGATCGCGTGTTCGTGGTTACGCCACTTTTTGCTGAATCCATTCGTGAGGCGGGTGAATCTCCGACACGTCATGCGGGTGGTCAGGTTCATCCTCTCGCGGTAGGACGTGCTGATATGCTTCGGATCTGGATCGCCATTCATGGGACGGACCACGCAGCCGATGCACTCGCCGGGGCTATAGCGGGCTTGCCCAGCCCTATCCGCGCCAGGAGCCGGGCCGTGAATCTTCCGTAGTTGGGCGTAGTCAACTCCTTCAAACCCGAACGTGTCGATGACCGCGGTGATGTAGAGCCTCAGTCCGTCGCTGGTCAGTTGAATCCGGTTCTTGATTCTGTCGGCAATGTCACCAACAAAGTCGTGGGCATACGAAGCCTCGCACAGGCCGACGAGGTACGAGACGATGAGTTTGGCATCAGCGTCCATGCCGACCCACACCCAGCAATCGCCCGCGCCCGCCTTACCCTCCAGCTTGCTCTTGTGCTTGCAGCCGACAAAGGACCATATCTCATCAACCTGGATACGCTTGCATTCGAGATTCCGCACAAGCTGGTCGTGCAGAGCGGCGCACAGACTCCCCACATCCGCCAGCAGCCGCAGGACAGTCAGCTTGGACTTGCCGCAGATACGGGCCGTGGAGTTGATACTGTTGCCCTCCGTGAGACACCGGAGGATCGGCGTTCTTTCGGTTGCACTTAGCGGTCCATGTCGAGGGCGTGTTCGAGGCAATAGGCGCGAATCTTCTCGACCATGACGCGGCCGTACTGCTCGCATTTGGTCTCGCCGACGCCGCGGACGTTGAGGAATCGCTGGAGCGTCGAAGGCCGGCGCCGCGCCATGTCCCGCAGGGCTGCGTCACCGAAGATAATATAAGCCGGTACGCGGCGCTCGCTCGCGAGCGCGGCCCGCAATCGGCGTAGCGCTTCGAACAGCCCCTTGTCGACGCCTTCCCAGGATTGGGCCTCCACTTTGGCTTTGCGCTGCGGTTTCTCCGCCGGCTTGAGCAATCGGGGCGTCACCTCCTCCCGGATGACCCGCCAACCCTGCTCCGTGACGCACAGGACGTTGTACTCGCCGGTCTTCTCGATAAAACCCTGGCCCGCCAGTTGCTCAATCCAGTCGTGGACGATGCGTTTGTCATAGTCCTTGAGCAGCCCGTAGGTGCTCAAGGCGTCGTGTCTATTGTCAAGGACGCGCTGGTCGCGCGAGCCGGTCAGGACCAAGGCCGTGTAGCCGCCGCCGAAACGCTGGCCCAGACGCAGGACGCACGAGAGAATCTTCTGCGCCGTCACCACGGCATCGCTCACGAGGTCCACCTCGCCCAGGCAGATGTCACACGTGCCGCAGTTGTCCTGTTGGTACCGTTGCCCGAAATATTCCAGGATCGTCCGGCGACGGCAGGTGGCATCCGTGCAGTAGCTGTACATCCGGGCCAGCTTGGCCAAGGCAATCTCGGTTGCCGTGGCGAGGCCATCTTGGCCTTGCTCTTCTGTGTCGAGGGCATCTTGCCCTCGGATCGCGGGCGGGACGCCCGCGGGACGCAAGGGCGAGACGCCCTCGCCACGGGAATCCATTAGAATGCTCTTCCAGACGCCGTAGTCGCCGGCGGAGTAGAAGAGCCAGCACTCCGCCTCCAGGCCATCGCGTCCGGCCCGGCCGCTTTCCTGCTGATAGTGCTCCAGCGATTTCGGCATGCCCGCGTGGATGACGTAGCGGACGTTGGATTTGTCGATCCCCATACCAAAGGCAACGGTGGCAATGATCGTATCGACCTTCTCGGCGACGAAATCGTCCTGGTTCTTCTTGCGGGCGTCATCGGTCATGCCGGCATGGTACGGCGCCACGCGGTAGCTCTTCTCTCTCAGCGTCTCGGCCATGTGCTCGACGTCCTTGCGGCGGATGCAGTAGATGATACCCGACTCGCCCTTGTAGCGATCGAGCACCTCGCAGACCTGCTTGATGATCCGGCTCCGGGGCCGGACCTTGTAGATCAAGTTGGGCCGGTCGAAGGAGCCGACCAGCATGGCGGGTTCCTTGAGCTTCAATTGTTCGGCGATATCCCGGCGGACCTGCTCGGTCGCCGTGGCGGTATAAGCCCCGATGGGAATATTCGGGAAAATCTGCCGCAGCGAGCCGAGTTGGCGGTATTCCGGCCGGAAATCGTGACCCCAGAAGCTGATGCAGTGAGCTTCGTCGATGGCGATAAACGACAATTCCAGTGACTGCAAGAACTTACTGAAGCCGTCGGACACCAGGCGCTCGGGCGAGATGTATAGCAGTTTCAGTTGCCGTTTTCGGACCTGATCCAGGGCGGCCTCCCGCTCCTCGGGAGTCAGAGAGCTATCAATGCGGACCGCCGGCACGCCGCACTCGGTCAGGGCATCCACTTGGTCCTTCATGAGAGAAATCAGGGGCGAAACCACGACCGCCAGCCCGGAGGCGGTCACCGCCGGGGCCTGGAAACAAAGCGATTTGCCCCCGCCCGTGGGTAGAACGACCACGGCATCCCGACCGTGGCAGAGGCATTCCATCGCCTCTTTCTGCAAAGGGCGGAATTCCGTATAGCCCCAGTATTGTTCTAACGCTTTTCTGAGCCGCTCAACCAACTTCCGCCATCTCCCGGTCGTTCAAGAATCTGCACGCCGGCCATTGTAGCCTCGACCGATCTGGCAGGCTACAGTTTTCCGGTGGACCCGGATTGCCTTTGTTTGCGCGACTGCCAAAAGGGCAGGGGATCGATGCCGGCACGCGAGCCCGGAATCGCGTACGTGATTGTCGGATGCGGACTTACAATCACGGCGGCTCCGCTGGCATGGTTCTTGCACTCTTACCGATGCACGACGTATATAGAATGAGGATGAAGAACTGTATGGGCTGGGAAGATTTCCTATTTGAAGGTGGTGCCGTATGAGTGGACTGTGGAACAATGCCAAGACCACGTTGTTGCTGGGCTCGCTGATGGGCCTGTGCCTGGGCATCGGCTATCTGATCGGTGGCCCGAACGGACTGATTTATGCCTTCATCGTCGGCGGCATGATGAACCTTATCGCCTACTTCTTCAGCGACAAGATCGCCTTGGCGACGATGCACGCCCGGCAGATTGGGCCCGATGACGACCCGGCGCTGTGGGAGATGGTCGAGCGGCTCTCCCAGCGGGGCGGCCTGCCGATGCCGCGTGTATACGTCTCGCCCGCGGCGGCCCCCAATGCCTTCGCGACCGGCCGCAACCCCCACCATAGTGCGGTCTGCGTGACGGCGGGTCTGCGGCAGATGCTCAGTACCGATGAGTTGGAAGGCGTCATCGCCCACGAGCTGTCTCACGTCAAGAATCGAGACATCCTGATCAGCACCATCGCCGCCATCATGGCTGGTGCCATAAGCTGGCTGGGCTATATGGCCCTGTGGGGGGGGCACGATGACCGGCGCGGTAATCCCCTGGTGGCCTTGCTGCTGATGATCCTGGCCCCGCTGGCGGCCCTCATCATCCAAATGGCGATCAGCCGCTCGCGGGAGTACGAGGCGGACCGCTCCGGGGCCGAACTGGCAGGGAATCCGCGTGGCCTGGCCCGATCGCTGCAGAAGCTGGAATCCGCGAACCGGCGGATCCCGATGCACGTGCCGGATGCGCAGAGCAGCCTGTTCATCGTCCAGCCGCTGACGGGCAGCAACTTTGCCAAGCTCTTCAGCACGCACCCCCCGACCGAAGAGCGGGTCGCCCGGCTGATGGAGATGGAGCGACAGGGATATTGAAGTTCTCCGTTTGGAGTACCGCGTTTGCGCGGGTCGGATTGATCTTTCTCGCCTAAAGCCGGTACTCTGAACGCTGATCATCAATAATCAGTCTTCATCGTCCAGGCTGGCTCCCAGCCCCAGGAAAGGTCCAGCACCGGTCCCGTGCGGGCGTTGGAGAATTCACGATGTAAGGATTCATCCGTGCCGCCGACCATTGGTGTATCCTTGCGGCGGATGATCGCCATCCGCGTCCGGGAATTGTCCACTTTGCCGAGATCCACTTCGCTGCGGGTGAACAGCACATATTGCCCATCCGGCGAGACGCAGCCACCGTACATGTGCCGGCCCTGCTCGGCGTAAAGCAGTTGCCGGGTCGTGCCGTCCGCTTTCGCTACCCATAACTGAGCCCAGCCGGCCTTCTCCGGAATGATGCCGCGCGAGTAGAGGATGTGCTGGGCATCGGGCAGCCAGTCCGGCGTGCAGTTGTACCGATCGATCTCGCTGACCGCATGGATTCGCCCCGTCTCGGCGTCCAGGCAGCCGATGGTCCAAGCCACACCCAGGCCGTTCGCGGTGCCGGCGAACTGCTTGCCGTCGGGTGACCAGACCAACTGCTGAACGATGCCGCTACGGGGGATCTGCCGCAGAACCTTGCGGGTCGTCAGATCGACAATCTGGATTCCCGGTTTGTCGAGGCAGGCAATCTGGCTCCCATCCGATCCCCACGAGGCCCACCGGAAGCTGTTGCCGTATACGACCGCATCGCTGCCATCGGCGTTGGCAATAATCAAGTCGTAGGTGCCGTAAGTATTGTTGTCCACCTTCGCCGTAGTCGCCATGCGGTAATACAGCAGCTTCCTGCCGTTCGGCGAGAACTTCGCCCCGGCCTCGTTGTACTGACGCGTATCGGTGATCTTCCGCCGGTCGGAACCATCCGGCCGCATACTGAAAAGGTCCCAATCGCTGCTGTCGGTCGCGGCACTGAAGACGATCCAGCCTTTGTCACGCACCTCCATCGCCAATTTCGCTGCGTCATTGGGCTCATCCTTTGGAGGGCCGGACTCTATCTTGGCGGACGTCCAACAAGGCTTCCAGCCGACCCGCAGGGTCAGGACGGGGACGCTTCGCGCCTCCGGATGCAGAGCTCGCAATTCCTTGCTTTCACCGCCGATGATCGGAGCATCGGCCAGCCGCAGCAATCCCATCGCCGCGCCGGCATGCTCCGGATCGCCGTCTTCGCGAAAGTTGCCTGTGAACAGAACATACTTGCCATCCGGCGAGACGTGGCCGCCGTAGACGTGCCGCCCATCTTCACCGTAGACCAGCTTGCGACCGGCGCCTTCGGCATCGGCCCGCCACAATTGCGTCCAGCCCTGGCCGTTGTTCCCTTGCTGGCCCGGCGGCCGATTGGAGAAGATGATCTGTTGATTATCCGGGAACCAGTCAGGCGTGCAGCAATCGACCCGGCTCACCGCGTTGACCTCGCCTGTCGCGGCGTTCATGCGAGCGACGCTCCAGCCAGTACCGAAGGAGTTCGCCACGCCGCTGAGCCACTGGCCGTCGGGCGACCAGGTGAGCTGCTGGAAGAAGCCCTTTCGTTCGAGAGTCCGGACCACCTGTCGGCTTGCGATATCAACAAACGAGACTCCTTTGATCGACAGGCACGCAATCTGTCTGCCCTCCGGGTTCCAGCTTGCCCACGGATACTGCCCGTTCGCGCCGTAGACCTCTGCACCGGTCCCGTCGCTATTGGCAAAGACAAGTTGTCCCTGCTCACCGTAGCGGTTGCCGCTGATGGTCTCGCTGCGTGGCAGCCGGCGATAGAGCAACCTGCGACCATCGCGGGAAAACTGCGGCGCCGCCTCGTTGTACTGAGGCGTGCGGGTGACATTGTGCAGATCCGACCCATCCGGCCGGCACAGGAACAAGTCCCAGTCCCCCGCCTCCGCGCGCGAGCAGAACACGATCCAGCCCCTGTCCCGCACTTCGTCGGCCAACTCGCGTGTTTGACCCTTCACGCCGGCGCCGAACACAGCGGTAACGGCGATGAAAACCAGCCAAGCACAATATTTCACAAACCTCTCCTCAAGGCATCGCAACTCCGGGTGGCAGCGTCAAGCGCAGCTTGGCGATGGCCTCCTCTGTGCACGGACAAGCCATCGCCAAGGCCTTCGGCCTTGACGCTGCCACCCAGACATCGCACATGCCATCAATACCGCGCCTCGATAATATACTTCGATTCGACGGGCTTCTCGATCACGATCCATTCCTTCGGCGCATCGAAGCCGGTCCAGTCTTGGCTGTTGACCGTGACGGACTGCATCCGCCTGGCCTCGGGATGGCGGAAGCGAACGAGCAACCGCTTCATGGGCACGCGTTTGGGCATCTCGATGGTCGCACTCAGCGAACCGGGGGCCTCGTGGCTATCCATGGTCATAGACAACTCACCGAAGTACGTCGGCGCTCGCTCGACCACAATTTGTTGCCCCTCCGCCAGCCATTTTCGCGGCGTCGCCTGGAGCAGCAGGAGCGAGCCGTCGTCGAGCTCATGGATCAGCATGTTCCGGTATAGCTCGAACCACGCGCCGTCCGTGCTGGGGGGGCCGAAGTACTGGCCCCAGGTCCAGCGGTGCTCGACCGGTTCCAGGGACGAATGGCTGAAGGCACAGGCCATGTAACTATAGAAGGCCCGGATCGCAGCCGCCGGCTCGTCGCGGAGGAGGTACGCCGTCGCCTGTTGATTGTAGACAGGCTCGTTCGCCATACCCCAGCCGTGCAGATAAAGGTTGTCCTCATGGTCGTCCAGAAGCGAATTGGCCAGTAGCCCCTGAGCGGGCAGCGCCTTGAGCCGCAGGAGATGCGTGGCCCCGGTGTCCACGTCCGTTGGATACCACTGCTCCAACCGCCGGCCCGGCTTGGTAGCCTCGCACGGCACGTAGGGCGTCCACGTACGGTCCCGCAACTGGACGAGAGGCGAACGCAGCGCCGCCCTGCCGAAGCCCCGTTCGACGGATTGGCGGAAGCTCTCGGCCGCTTCAAGGCACTCTCGCGCACGCGGATGTCCCACCTGTTCGAGGGCCTTACCCAGCGTATCGAACGCTGCACACAAGTACGCCTGATTGAAGGCCCAGACGCCGTCGCCCGTCAGATCGTTCAGCGGCGCACGAACCAGGCCCTCACTCCCGGAGGCGTCACGCACTTGATGCAGGCACCAGTCGAGAGCTTCAAGGGTGGACGGCAGTAATCGCTCGAATGTCTCGCGGTCGCCGGAGAGAAGATGGTTCTTGGCGACCGTGTAGATCATCGAGGGCGTATAGACACCCCAATTCGCGTAGCCCTTGACGTGGCCGTTGGGCTCTTGATTACCGCGATACATCGTCAGCAATTCCTCGGCCGCGACATCGCGGTAGCCACGCAGGCCGTAGATCATGTAATCCACATAAACCGCCTGGTTGACCGGCCAGGGCGTGCCTCGCTGGTCGTACGCGAAGTTCGAGTACGGCAAGTCGATCTGGACCCCATCCTCGCTGCCGCCATGACGCCGAGGCAGACGCAGCGCGTGCCAGAGGCTCGCCCGGAACAGGTCATTGACGACCTTCTCCGGGACGCGGAACTGGGCGCCGCGCTGGAGCCAGTCCGTCCAGAATTTCAGCGTGGCCTCGCGAGCGCTCTCATAATCCAGCTTGGCGAGCGCCGGGCCGTCGCGTGGCTCCACGACCGGCGACGGCAGCTTGATGACGAGCGCCTTGCTCTCGTTCTGCGCGACGCGGAACGTCAGCACGGCCTGACAATCGTTCCAATGCTTGCCCTGCTGCGGGGCATCAGCCCTTGTGACACAGGAGGCGACGGCCAGCCCGGACCCCTCCGCCGCAAACAGCACGCGGCGCGAGGCATTCTCCTCGAAAAGGATCGTCTCGCCCTCCTGGCGCCAGACCACATACGAAACGTCGCTCGCACTGTACTGCCGCCGGTGGCGCAGGATCACAGAGCCGGAACCGGCGTCCCGCTGGAGGTTGGTCACTGTAAGCTTCTGGAGCAGGACCATGGGGATGTTGCCGCGCCGCTCCGGGGGCGGGCCGTTCAGAGGATACGCGAACTGCTCCACCTCGTGACGCAGACCGTCCCGCTCGATGGTCGTGGTGATGATCGGCAGGCCGTCCTGGAGCCGCTGGCCCTTCCAGTAGGGTTGAATTCCCTGGGACAGATCGGCGAACTCGAACCAGAACCGCAGACGGTCCGGATTGCCGTAATCGTTCCAGACCCCGGCCCCGCGGTCGATCCCGAACTTATACAAGACGCTGTCCCAGGTCAAGCCGACAATGTGGCCCGGAGCCGGCTGGGTCGGGTGCTTGTACGCGGGATTGCCCATGTCCTCCCAGCGCGACGTAAACTGCTCATAAGTCGCCTCCGGCTCGCGCTGCACCTGGTCAAGGATGCGCTGGCCTTTGTGCGCCGCAAGCTGACTCCGGCGCTCGGCGAACGACGGCGCCCCGTCGCCCGCTGCCACATAGACATCCAGCGCCGGCACCCAGAACACCTTGGCCCCAAGTAATTGGTCCACGGTGACGCTGAAACCCTTCGTGCCGTCCCGATCCATCTGGACAGTCAGCACGCGCGGGTCGGGCCGATAGGCCGGGTCTTGCTTGAGCCGCTGCACCGTATCGGCGTCGCTCTGCGCCAGGAGATCGGCCCAGATCCGCTGCACCTTCTCCACAGGCTTGACCTCCCTCGGGGCATACCGGAGGGTGAGCTCGATTCCATCCACATCCCCTTGGCCCGACCGAGTCTCGCAGGTCGAATTGTGGAACTGATCGTCCGATTCCAATCCGATCCCCGCAATCCCGGCCACCTGAGCCTCTTTACCGGCGAGTTGAACATGGAAAGGCGACGTCTCCTGCGACGTGTGGCCCCAAGTGATCCGGACTTTGAACTCCTCCTCCTCGTCGTTGCCGGCCGAGAGAACCGGCGCCGCAAGAAGCATCGAGCAAATGGCAAGCAATCCCATCCGCAGCATAGAAACACTCCTTGTATATGTCGGGACCGTCAGGCCCAGGTAGGATGGGCTTGGGTTCCCAAACGCGGAATTCTGCGTTTGGGGGCCCCTTCAGCCCATGCGGAAATATGAGCATTGCCGGATTCGAACAGCATGGGCTAAAGCCCATCCTACAAATCTGGCGGGGCAAGCCCCACCCTACAAACACGCCTGACGGCGTCACTACAAACGGACCTACTTGCCGATACAGTACAGATTCTCAGCGGTCCGGATGAACAGATGTCCGCCGGCCATGGCGATGGACGACTGGATCGGCGGCTCCTTGATCTGCGTCTCAAAGAGGACCTTGAACTCGTCGCCGCCGGCTTGGAGCACCACGATCTCGCCGTTCTCGCTGATGACGTAGAGCCTGCCGTCGGCGGCCGTCAGGGACGACCACCACGGGCTGCGCCCGCTGAGCTTGCCCTGCCAGAACGTCTTGCCGGTCCTCGGGTCGAGGCAGGCGACGGTCTTGCGCCTGAGCCCGTCGAACACGTACAGCCGGCCGTCATAGAACAGCGGCGTGCTGCAATCGGGGGCCGCGTCCGCGAATTCCCAGAGGATCCGCCCCGTGGCGAGGGCATCTTGCCCTTGTTT
>CAYHAJ010000377.1:0-10916 GCA_964354535.1 uncultured Pirellulales bacterium | reverse complement strand
CAGCACCGGTGTGGTCAGCGGCAGCAGTTCCGTCGGGGGGCTGGTGGGGGCCAACGGGGGCCGGGTGGCCGAGTGTTACAGTACGGGGGCGGTCCGTGGCACCGACTATGTGGGGGGGCTGGTCGGGTCAATGGGCACCGTGGATGATGGCAGTTCCGTGACCGAGTGCTACAGCGCGGGACGGGTCAGTGGCACAGGGAAGTGGGTTGGGGGCTTGGTTGGGGGGTTGGAGGGCATGGATGATGGAGTGGCTCACTCTTTCTGGGACATCCAGACGTCAGGTCAGACCACGAGTTCAGGTGGCATCGGTAAGACCACCGCTGAGATGCAGATGGCCAGCACATTCATCGACTGGGGCCTATGCAACGAGGGATGGACCACCAACGATGGTGCTGATTATCCAAGGCTGCGATGGGAGAACGAACCGGGGAAGCGGATCGCGGCACGCCTCTCCGACTTCGTAACAGGTCAGGGGACAGAGACCAGTCCCTATCTCATCTACACCCTCAAAGACCTTGACCTAATAGCCAGATTCCCTTGCGAGCACGACAAGCATTTCAGGCTCGGATTCCTCAATGGGGAAGGAACACAAGAGAACCCGTATCTCGTCTGCACTGCCGACGAACTCAATTTGGTTGGGATGTGTCCGTATGAACGGGATGCTCATTTCAGGCTGATGGCAGATATCGACCTGTCCGCTTTTGATGGCAGGCAAGGCAGGCCGGCATTCAACGCGATGGCCTCTTTCGGGGGCGTCTTTGACGGCAGCGGTCATACGATCTCGCATCTGACGATCAGTCTGTTTGGCCAACTGACATCTGGAGCCGAGGTCAAGGAGTTGGAGGTAGTCGATGTTAACATAGCTGGCCCGGGCAACAACATCGGCGGGCTGGTGGGGGCGAGCTATGGTTCCGTGACCCAGTGCCATAGCGGTGGTGTAGTCAGCGGCCTTGGCTCTGTCGGCGGGCTGGTGGGGTGGAATAGGGGCTCTGTGACCCGCTGCTCCAGCATGGGTGCGGTCAACGGCAATTCCGGCCATGTAGGCGGGCTGGTGGGGACTAACTACGGCATTGTGATTCAATGCTACAGCACCGGTGCAGTCCGTGGCAAGGACCGCGTCGGCGGGCTGGTGGGAAGCAACAGCGGGACTGTGACCCAGTGCTACAGCACCGGCACAGCCAAGGGCACTGGCTCTGTCGGCGGGCTCGTGGGGGACATGGGGTGGACGACCGCTTCCTTCTGGGACATCCAAACCTCAGGCCAAGCCACAAGTGCAGGCGGCACAGGCATGACCACGGCCGAGATGCAGACGGCTAAAACGTTCCTTGATGCCGGGTGGGACTTCGTGGGCGAGACAAAGAACGGCACGGAGGACATCTGGTGGATTCTCGAAGGGAAGGACTATCCGCGTCTGTGGTGGGAACTGCCTCCTGGGAGATAACTTGCGCCCGTTCTTGCAGGGGCGTCCTGGGCGTACTCCGTCGGTCGCTTACGGTCCTTCCCGGTCACAAGAGCGGTGGGCACGGCCGGATAGGGGCAGCATTAACGGGGACCCCAAACGCGGATCGTCGCGTTTGGGGACCGAAAATCATCCTACATGACTTCCCGCTTCACACTTCTGGCTCATCCGGTTTTCGCGTACTTCATCTTCCTTTACCTCAAAGCCAGAAAAAGAGAAGAGGCGGTTCAGGGGAAAAAAGACGAAGCGTCTCTTCCTGCCCCACGCCGGTTCTGAACCGGACCTGTCGGTTCCATCCGCAAGCAAGATCTCCGGGAGGCCCGGCGTGCCCGGAGAGCTTCCTGAAGAGCCGGGCACAAAAGGAAGGAAAAAGTAAAAGGGAGAAGGTAAAAAGGAAGAGGCGTTCTTACTCTTGCCTTCTTACTTGCTTCTTGCGGACAGCCTGCGGCGGGGTGGGACGTTTGATAAGAGTCTCCTGCTTCCGTTTGGGGGCGGCTCTGCGAGGATTTCCGCCCCCGCAGGGCCTCCCTGAGATCTTCCGTGGGAACGAGGCCGACGGGTCCGAAGCGACGGTTTCTCACGGGGAAGAACAAGCCCTTCGCCTCTCCCCGGAACCGCCTCTTCTCTTGGATTACGATGGTCTGCCGGCTCCCAGTACGCGAAAGCCGGATGAGCCAGACTTCTTATTGTTTCTGCAGAGCATAGAGCTTCTTCATGGTCGCGACGTAGACGACGCCGTTGGCGGCGATGGCGGTGCTGGAGATATTGCTGTCGAGCTGGAGCGAGCACAGGACCTTCTTCTCGCGGCCGGCGGCTAAGATCCAGAAGTCGCCGCGATTCGTGCCGAGGTAGACCTTGCCGTCGGCCACCAGGGTCGAGGCCCAGATGTCGCCCTTGGTCTCCTGGGTCCAACAGACCTTGCCCGTCTCGGCGTCGATGCAGGAGATTTGACGGCCGCAATCGGCGACGTAGACCAGCCCATCCTGGACGGAGGGCGTCGAGCAACAGTGCTCCTTCAGGTCGCAGGACCACAGAAGGCCCGTCGAGGTAATGTCACCTTCCTTCGTCGCATCGATGCACTTGAGCCACGCCTGGTTCTTGCCCCACCAGATATCACCGCCGACCGTGACGTAGAGGCGATTATTATAGAAGACCGGCGTGCTCTTGATGTTGCTGGGACTCTGCTGGCGATTGCCCATGTACTGGCTGACGTCCTCTTTCGGACCCGTCGGGTCACAATCGAACCGCCAGACGCGTTTCAACCGCTCGACCATGCCTTCCGGAGGAGTTGTCCGCAGCGGCTCGAACGCATAAATCACGCCATCGCCGCCGCAGAAGAAGATCAGCTTGCGGCCGTTGACCACGCCCAGCGCGGGGCACGACCAGGTCGAGTGGAAGATGCGCGGGCCGATGCCTTCATGATCGCGGGCCAGGAGCCGGCCGGTCTTCTTGTCCAAGCAGATCAGGCTCGGGCCGTCGGGGCAGCGAATACGTCGGTGCGTGTTATCCTTGCCGTTGCTCGTGTTGACGTAGAGGAAATCGCCATCGATGAGGAACGAGCCGTGGGCGCCATCGTGGGGCCAAGTCCCCGCTTGTTTCGGGATGTCGAACAGCCAAATGATGTCGGCATCGGTGGGCCCGACATCGAGCGTCCCGCGCGTGTCGTTCGCATCGCGCGGAACGAGGATCGAGCCCTGCGCCACCAGCGACGTGCGGTTGTTCGCGGTCATGTACCGGCCTTCGTCCCGGTATGGCCCGTCGTTGCCGTTGGCCTGCCCCTCGATATCGAGGCATACGGCTTCCCCGCGATTCGTGATCATGTAAACGCGGTTTCCCTCCACCGTCGGCGCCGAGCACATGCCCGCCCGCGTCCAGTCGAGATACACGTCGGTCCCGAGCTTGGGCGCCACCAACTGCCACAAGAGACTGCCGTCCTTTTCGCTCAGGGACAGCAGCACCCCGCGGTCACCCTTGTGGCGCGGGTCGCGCGGCACATCGTTGTTGGTGCCGATGAACACCCGGCCCTGAGCCACGACCGGCGTGGACCACGTCTGGCTGCCCAGCGGCACGATCCACTTGACGTTCCGGCCCGTGGCCGGGTCGAAGCTATCCACGAGTCCCGTCTCGGCGGAGACCATGTTGCGCGTGAACGCCTGGCCCCACTGGGCGTGGTCGCCGCACCAGGCGGGCGCCGTCAGGAGAGAGACGCAAAGGAGTGGGGCGCAAGCACCAAGCACCAAATCCCAAATTCCAAACAAATTCAAAATCCCAAATTCCAATGACCGAAATGCTCGCGCCGGGCTGGGCCGCGTTTGGAATTTTGAATTTCGGCCATTCGGATTTGTTTCGGATTTCGAGTTTGAGATTTCGGATTTCATCGTTGTCTTCTACCTCCCCGTCTGTCCTCTATTGGTTCGCAAGCAGTGATTGGAACGCCGGCTGCTCCAGAAGCTGTTTCGCCAATAGGGCGTAGCCCTCGCCGATGGGATGGCTGGCGTCCACGTAGTGTGCTGCCGGTAGAACATCCGGCACAAAATAAGGTACTTTGTTCTCCTGGAACCAGGCGGCGACCTGGGTCTTGATCTGGTTGTAGGTGGCCGCATCGGCGTCATTGAGCATGTGCTCGTTGAAGGGGCCGACGAGGACGAAGATTCTGTTGCCCTGCCGGCGGAGCTGCGCAATGGTCCGACGGAAGAACTGCCACTGGAGGGAGCTGTCGAGCGTGACCCAGGAGAGGCTCTGTTTCTTGGCGCCCTTCTCGACCCAGGTGCCGCCGGAGGGTTCCGGGATGCCGCCGGTCCCTGCCTTCGCAGGGATGACATCGGGCAGGCCGCGCGTCACCGGCATCACCGGGCAGTCGTAGGGGTGTTCGAGCGTCCAGATCTGAGGGGCCTTGCCTTCGTAGTGGACCGCGCGCAGGTGCGAGATCCAGTTGGCGAACGGCAGCGAGCGCCAGGCGACGATTCGCAGCCGCTGGGCGGTTGAGGCCTTGTAGCACGGGATCTTCACGGCGAATTGCGACACCAACTCGGCATGGTTGAAGCGAAACTCCTTGTCGGTCTGGAGGTCGTGCTTGGTGGAACTCAGCCATAGGGGATTGAAGTGGAGCACTACCGTCCGCCCCGACAGGCCCGCGCCGTAATAGCGCAAAAGCCCCGCCAGAGCCGCCGGATGCGTGCCGTCGAGCCCCAGATTGGCGAACCGATCCGCTTGGGAGAATTCATTGAGATAATGGGAGAGCGATTCGTTGGGCGGCACGTAATGGCCCCAGATGACCGAGTCGCCCACGACGAGGATCTTCTCCTGATCGCAGGCCCGGCTGCAGTGGCGGCGCCACAGCCAATAGTCGCTACTCAACTCGTACGGCAGGCGATAATCGCTGTCCGGCGTGAATCCTTCAAAGTAACTCCAGACCGTCGGCCCCAATCCAATCACAGCCAGCAAAACCAACGCGACCATGAGCCATTGACGGCCCGACAGCCGGACCACGTGCGAGCACTCGAAATCGTCGCTATTCGCAGGTTTCAGGTTTGAAGTCTCAAGTTTCAAGTGGTTCCGCCCCAACTCAGAACTGCATGTAGATGAATTGTTGTCCTTCGCCGCCGACGGTCAGGATCATGTAGACCAGCATGGCGATCACCAGACCCACGCGTACGAGCCCCGCTTCGAGAATCCACCGCAGCCGGGAGGCGAAAAAGAACTGATAGGCCCAGACCGCCGCGATCAGAGCCAGGGCCAGGAGCGGGACATGCGGATCCTCCAGGCCCGACGTGAACATCCGGGCGACAATCGTGCCGGCGGCGCCGATGCTCTCGGACCGGAAGAAGACCCAGGCGAATGTCACGAAGACCAGCACGATCAGCAGCTTGACGGCGTATGGCACCTTGTGCACGTAGAAGGCGGTCCGCTCCAGCTCGCGCGTGGCAAAGTTGCCCAGGGCGTGAATCGCGCCCCAAAGGACGAAGGTCCATGCGGCCCCGTGCCACAGGCCGGACAGGACCATCGTCAGAAAGACGTTGCGGTAGGTGACGAACTTGCCCTGGCGATTGCCGCCGAGCGGGATGTAGACGTAGTCCCGGAACCAGGACGAGAGACTGATGTGCCAGCGCTTCCAGAAATCGCCCATACTGTTCGCCAGATACGGATTATCGAAATTCAGCATCAGATGAATGCCCATCATCCGGGCGACGCCCCGGGCCATGTCTGTGTACCCGCTGAAGTCAAAATAGATCTGCCAGGCGAAGAGGAATGTCGCCAGGATCAGGGCGGGAGCGTGAAACTCGCCTGGCGTGGCGTAGACTTTGGCCACGTACAAGGCCAGGTAGTCCGCCAGAGCGACCTTCTTGAAATAGCCTACCACGAAGATCGACAGGCCATCAGTGAAGTCCCGCAGCGACACGGGGACGCTGGTCCGCAACTGGGGCAGGAGATTACCCGCTCTCTCGATCGGCCCCGCCAACAGGCGCGGGAAGAACGACACGAACGCGGCGTGCGTCAGGAAGCTCTTCTCCCGCGGGACCGTGCCGCGATGAACGTCAATGACGTAGCCGATGGATTGCAGCAGGAAGAAAGACAATCCCGCCGGCAGCAGGGCAGTGGGGACCCGGAGGGTGTACGCGAGCCCCGCTGACGAGAACACGGCATTGAGGTTGTTAACGATGAACGCCCCGTATTTGAAGAACCCGAGCACGGCCAGGCTGTTCACGATGCTCAGTGCCAGCCACGCTTTCGGCCGGCGGCTCCGGGTCATCCGGGTGAGGATGAGGTAGTCCGCGACCGTGGCATAGAGCAGCGGCAGGAGATAGAGCGGACTGAGCCACGCGTAGAAGACGTAAGAGGCCACCAGTAGCAGCGGTAATCTCAGGCGGGTCTCTTTCGTGAACAGGTACAGCGGATAGAGAATGGCAAAGAACGCGAAGAATGGCAGAGTTTGAAATAACATGCTAATCCATCAAAACCCGGATGTGAGTCTCCACCGACGCGGCCAACCCTTTGAGGCCGTAGCCGCCCTCCAGGACGGAGACCAGGCGGCCGTTGCAGCACTGGTCGGCGATCCCTTTGACGATCCGCGTGAGCTTGCCATAGCCTTCCGTGGTGACGCGCATGCCACCAAGCGTGTCGTTCTGGTGCGCGTCGAAGCCGGCGGAGATAAGCACGAACTGGAGCCCGAAGGCCAGGGCCGCCGGACGCAACTTCTTTTCGAACGCCTCGATGTACTCTTTGTCCCCTGAGCCGCCGGGCAGCGGTACGTTGATCGTGTGATTCAGGCCCTGGCCCCGTCCCTTCTCGGCCTCGCTACCCGAGCCCGGATAGAACGGATACTGATGCGTGCTGAAGTACAGCACGGTGGGATCGTCGTAGAAGGCGGCCTGGGTGCCGTTGCCGTGGTGGACGTCCCAGTCCACGATCAGGATCTTCGACAGTCCATACTGCTGCTGCGCGTACCGCGCGCCGATCGCCACGTTGTTGAAGATACAAAAGCCCATCGCCCGGTCTTCCATCGCATGATGGCCCGGGGGACGGATCGCACAGAACGCGTTGGCGACTTCGCCGCGCATCACGGCGTCAACGGCTCGCAGCACGCCGCCGGCGGCTACCACGGCTACCTGGTAAGATTTCCGGGAGATCGGCACGTCGGCCGAGTCAAGGTACTCTTCGCCCGTCTCACAACTGATTCGTGCCCGCTCGATATAGCTCGGGCTGTGAACCGCCCGAATTCGTTCGAGCGGAGCGGCTTGAGGCGCGAGCAGGACCAGTTGCGCGTATACATTGTCCGCCTTGAGCTTATCGAGGATCGCCGTCAGGCGCGCGGGCGACTCGGGGTGACCCGGTGTGGTCTTGTGCTCCAGATGGATATCGTCGTATACGAATCCGGTCTTAGATCTTGGCTGGGATGGCATGGCTGGACCTTAGTCCGCCCTCGTGGCGAGCGCATCTTGCCCTTGTCCTCTTGTGGCGAGGGCGTCCCGCCCTTGTTCTTTCGTGAACAGGACTTCTTGCCCTTGCGCTTCCGCCAGATCGTGCCCCGGCAGAGCGAGGCCAAGATGGCCTCGCGACGCAAGGGCGGGACGCCCTCGCCACGAAAGCTGGGTGGCATTGGAGGCCGTGGCGTTTCTCACGCAGCGAAATCCGATCGCATCGTCCGCCAGGCAAGTGTCGTCGACGGAAAGACTACTCGTGCGGTAGGCGGACCGGCAACTGCCGGCGCTGGAGTTCCAGGCTCCGCCGCGAATGACTCGCTCGCGGCCCTCGCTCGGCCCGCGCGGGTCTTTGTCGGGGCTCTGCTTATAATAGTCCTTTGCGTAGCGGTCGTGGCACCACTCCGACACATTGCCGTGCATGTCGTACAGGCCCCAGGCATTGGGTTTCTTCTGCCCAACCGGATGCGTCCTGGCGGCGGCATTGTCGGTGTGCCAGGCATAGTCTTTGAGCGCGCCGGCGCTGTTGCCGAAACTGTACTGCGTGGTGGTTCCGGCCCGGCAGGCGTATTCCCATTCGGCCTCCGTGGGCAGCCGGTAGCCGTTGGCCTTGAAGTTGCAGGCCCACGTTTTGTCGTCATAGCAGGGTTCAAGGCCTTCGGCGAGGGACCGGTCATTGCAGTAGCCGGTCGCGTCGGTCCAGTTGATCTGCTCCAACGGCTGTCGCGGCCCCTTGAAGTGCGACGGATCGGGCCGCTGGTACTTCCTGAATTCCTCCTGCACCACCTCACAGCGGTCCATCCAGAAAGGCCCGACCGTCACCTTGTGTACCGGGGCCTCATCCGGCGTGCCCTTGTCGTTGCCCATCTCAAATGTTCCGCCCGGAAGCAGGACCATCTCAATGCCGCTCTTGCTGGTCATGACCTGGGGCGCAGAGGGGGGGGGCGTCGGGCCCTGTCGCCGGCAGCCCACCATGACCAGCAACACCAGGATACCGATGCATGTCGTTTCTATTCGCAGAGGCTTGAGGCCCATTACTTTCTCCTCTTTCGACGACGAGGCAGACCAACGATTCCATCAATCTGACAGAAAATGGGGTGCGGAGCACACCCTACCGCTGACGCTCGGCACCAAGCCCGAATATAGGACCGGACGATGGGTGTCACCGTTCAAATCATCAATCATAAATCATCAATTCTTCTCGGGCACCCAATCGGGCTCTTTGTTGCTATTGCCGTCGGTTGTGACCTGGACCCACTTGCCCGACAGGTCGCTAATGCAGATGTTCCAACCGGGGGCCACGCCGCCGCCCATCTCATCCGCCTTGAGTCCGTAGCTGAAGGCAACATACTTGCCGTCCGGCGACCAATCCGTGTGGTAGATCTCGTGCTCTTTGTCGCACTTGGCGATCTGACGCCGGTCGGTCACCACCGCCTTGCCGGAGTTGAAATCGATGGTGGCGATAAACAGGTCCCAGTCCGTCGCGCCCCACGTGATCCGCTTGCCGTCCGGGCTGAAGTCGGGCCGGCAGCCGGTGACCTTGAAGGGCGTCAGGTCGAAGATCTCGGAGCCCTGGGCCGGGAAAGCGAGGTCCGCATGCTTGAAGCCCATGCCGCCGTGCACCGTCGCGGTAAACCACTTGCCGTCAGGCGACCAGCAGAGGTTGTACAGATGGAACAGGTTCGCGCAGTTGGAGTGCTCGGTGGTCTGGCCGGTCTTGAGGTTGTAGAAGTAGACTCCTTTCGTCGCGTAGTCCGCGCGGTTGTAACGGTCGAATTCGCCCTTCAGGAAGGCGATGCTCTGACCGTCCGGGCCCCAGCATGCCTGACGGGCGTTATGGGCTACCTTCACGCGGTTGGTCCCGTCGAGGTTCGTGTAGTAGACGCTGCGGACCATGTTGCTCTTATCGGTCCCCTCGTCCGCCTCGAAGCAGACCTTGGTCCCATCCGGCGAGGCGTGCGGATAAAGCTCGCCGACGTCGGGCGTCTTCGTGAGATTGACGGGATGGGAGCCATCGGCGTCGATCATCATGATCTCCCAGTTCTCCTTCCCACCCTCCTGGTGCAGAGACTCGTAGACAATCCTGTACGGGATGCTCTTGACGTCGATCCCGGTGCCCGGGACCAGGGATTTCTCTGTGCCCCATGCCATGCTGCCGACAAGGAAGATGAGGACCAGAGAGAACGCCACACTCAACCACCCTTGTTCCCCAGAGCCAAAGCGCCGCACCATATTCTTTCCTCCTTATTCTCTCAATTCATCATTTCTTCTGGGCAATCGGTATCCAATCCGGCTCCTTGTTATGATTGCCGTCGGTGGTGATCTGGACCCAGTTGCCGTTGAGGTCGCCGACGCAGATATTCCAGCCTTCGGCCATGCCGCCGACCTGCTGGCCCCCGGCCCAGGGGCCGTAACTGAAGGCAATGTACTTGCGGTCCGGCGAGAGGTCCACGTGATAGACCTTGTACTTCTCGGAACAGCGGAGAATGTCGCGGATGTTGCTGACCTTGGGCTCCGGCGCCTTGAGGTCGATGTCGCCGATCCGCAGATTCCAGTCGGTCTCGCCCCAGACTAATTGCGTACCGTCGCTGCTGAAATCGGGCCGGCAGCCTTTGACACCCCAGGGGGCCAGATCGAAGACCTTCGTGCCGAAGGCCTCGAACACGATAATGGTGTCGCTGTAGCCCATGCCGCCCTCGACGGCCCCCGTGAACCAGCGGCCGTCCGGCGACCAGCAGATGGCGTACAGGTGCTCCAGCTTGGAATTCGGATGGTTGCTGCGCCAACTCTGGTCCAGGTGATAGAAGCTCAGCCCGGAAGTAGCGTACTCGCGGGAGCTGAAGCGTTTGTACTCGTCGTTGAGGTAGGCGATGCTCTTGTTGTCGAAGCACCAGCAGGGGTCGCGGGCATGGCCGGCGACGTGCACGCGGTGGCTGCCGTCGATCTTCATGTAGTAGACGTGGCGGACTTTTCTGTCGCCCCGGCCCTCGTCGGTCACGAAACAGACTTCCGTGCCGTCCGGCGAAACGTGTGGATACATCTCGTCCACGTCCGGCGTATTCGTCAGATTGGTTTGCCCGGAGCCGTCCGCGTTAATGGTGTACAGCTCCCAGTTCTCCTTGCCCTTGGTCCGGCAATAGGTGCAATAGATGATCTGGTAGGGGATCGCCTGGAGGTTCATCGACTCCTTGGGCAAGGGGGCCGATTCCGGCTTGATCCGGGACTCCTCGGTCCCCGCGGCGGCCAGTCGTGGCTCGACGGCCGGACCGGAGTCTCTCCGCGCCGTGTTTCCCGCAGGGGACACGCCACTGAGCGTTACAGCGAGAATCAGCAAGGCCAGCTTCATGGATTACGCCCTCCCGACACTGGTATCGTGGTTGAGCTTCTGCTGTTACCAGGCTCTTAGAAGGTGTTTGAGAAGTGGCACGGGCATCCTTGCCCGCGTGTCCCACGGGCGTCTCGCCCGTGGAGAATCGAGGAATTTGCAGGGCGAAGATGGCCCTGCGACTCATGGGCAAGATGCCCATGCCACGATAAAC
>CAYHAJ010000376.1:0-31460 GCA_964354535.1 uncultured Pirellulales bacterium | reverse complement strand
TCAGACAACAACTCCATTCGTCTCTTCTCCTTCGAGATCAAGAAGGCGCTCAGCAAGACAAACTACCGGGAATCCTACTTCCAAGCCGTCTCCAACTCATCTTGGGCGCATGAAGGATATCTTGTCGCCGCGGAGGTTCTGCAGGATGATGACTTCCTGGCCGAGCTTGAACGGCTCGCCGCCTCCTTCGGTATAGGGATCATCCACCTTGATCTGACGGACATCGACTCGTCTTCGGTGCTTTACCCGGCACGAGTTAGGGGGACATTGGACTGGGAAACCATCAACAAGCTCTGCGATCAGAACCCCGACTTCAAGAAGTTCATTGAGGACGTAAAAATCGACTTCGAGTCCAAACGAATACACCGAGCTGAATACGATGAGGTGGTCAGGGATCCAGTCCAGTACGTCCGAGAGAGACTCAAAATCGAACAAGCGATTTCATCGGACGGTTGACCACTGGCGCTGAGCCGCAGTCTGCATCGAGAAGACAAAATGATAATGGCAAAGCATCCAAGCGATCCGTTCACGCTGGAGGCAGCACGACGATGGACGAGAATTCCTCAATGGGCACAGGAGAAGATTCTCGACAACGTCTACTGCGGAGAGTGCGTCGGGTCTGTTCCGATTGTCCTGGAGACGGCGGAAATGGAGGGGGAGAATCTCGTCCTCCGAGGCAAGTGCAAGAAGTGCGGCGCAGACGTTTGCCGGGTGGTTGAAAATGACTGAGAACGAGATCGCCGGAATCATGGTTGACTCCTTGCTGGCGGCAGGCTATCGTCCGTGATGGTAACAAAGGACATTCAACTATGAGAGAAATCAGGGAATCCTATCGAAGGATCGGTGACGAGACCGACCGTTTCGACATCGAGTTCTGGCAAGCGCAAGGGGATCAGGCCATTTTCGACGCCGCGCTCGATATGGTACGAGACTATTTGACCCTCAGGTACGGACATGCTGACGAGCCCAGACTTCAAAGAACTGTTGAGCATTTTGGCAAAGCATAAGGTCCGCTACCTGGTGGTGGGCGGCTATGCTGTCATGAAATATACCGAGCCGCGTTTTACCAAGGACTTGGACTTGTGGATCGCCACCGACCCGGAGAACGCTGAAGCGGTTTTTGCGGCTCTCAGAGAGTTCGGAGCACCCCTCAAGGACCTCGCGCCGACCGATTTCACGCAAGAGGGGTACTTCTACCAGATGGGAAATCCGCCATTCCGACTGGACATCATGATGTCCCTGCCCGGCGTGACTTTCGAAACCGCCTGGAAAGACCGGGAAGAAGCGCAAGTGGAGGAGTTGGTCATCCCGTTCATATCGAAAGCAGATTTAATAAAGACAAAGGAAGCCAGCGCCAGGGAGCAAGACCTGATTGATGTCAAGAAGCTCAAAAGAGCCGGTGGTCCATAAACGCCTTGTACGTTTTGTAGTGATCGGTGTCTTCGTATCGCATGGGGGCGATGGGGCCGGAATCGAAGCTGTAGATCGTGGCGTTGGGACAGGATAGGAGGATCGGGGAATGCGTGGCGATGAGGAATTGGGCGTGGCCGGCGGCGCTCATTTTCTCCAGGAGGTCGAGCAGCGTGAGTTGGGTCTTGGGGGACAGGGCCGTCTCGGGCTCGTCGAGAAGGTAAAGGCCTTTGATCGCATAGCGGGCTTTGAAGAAGGACATGATCGACTGGCCGTGGGACTGAGTCAGGAGGGATTGGCCGCCGAAGTAGTCGAGTTGGCCGGGATCGGTCGCCGCCCACTCGTCCAGGATGCGGGCGAAGTCCTGGAAAATGGACGAGCCGAAGAACGAGCCCGGCACGCAACCGTTAACCCCTTCTACCGAGAGGTAGTGCCAGAGCCTGTCCTCGTAGGGGTTCGGCTTATAGCGCGTCCTGCCCCCTTCCCGCCAGATGAAGATATCGCACTTGCGGGCAACTGCCTCCAGCAGTGTCGATTTGCCCGTGCCGTTCTCACCGACGAACAGCGTCACGGGCGTCGTGAAATCGAGTTCCCGGGTTTTATGAAACAGATCAAGCGTAAACGGATAGTACTCCCGCGTCGGATACCGGTCCGGGTGAAGAGTCACACGTTTCAAATGCATTCCAATGCCTCTCAGACCATCTGCGTCAACGTATACGGGAGACGCATCATACACGAGGGATAGCAGGCTGGATAGGGTGAGGCACCTCGGCCAGACGTTAGTCGGCAAAGGATCGTGCGGGCGTTTCCGTTTGTGGCGACACCGGAAGGCACTTCACCGGATATGCTCTTACGAGCACACTACAAACGAGCCGCGCACCCGTAACCGTTGGACGATCTTTTTTGTGGTGGGCGCGGGGATTGGGGACGGGTAGAATGTCCCTTCAAGTCAGGGTAACGATGATTCCTGGTTGGCGGCGGCTGGGGCCGGTGCCAATCATCAATCATTCATCATCCATTATCAATATGATGAGGAGATTGCCATGTCTGAGAAGAAACCCACTCTTTCGCGGCGAGCATTCCTGGGGCGCACGGCGGCCCTGGTCACGCTGCCGTATGTCGTACCGGCCTCCGTGTTCGGCCGGGACGGCGCGGTGGCGCCCAGCGAGCGCATCGTGCTCGGCGGCATCGGGATCGGCACCCGTGGCTCGTACGTGCTCCGCTGGATGCTGCCGGAGCCCGACGTGCAATTCGTGGCGACGTGCGACCCGCAGAAGCAGCGCCGCGAGAACGTCAAGAAGATCGTGGACACCCGCTACGGCAACAGCGACTGCAAGCTGTATCCGGACATCCGCGAATTCCTGGCCACCCGCACGGACATCGACGCGGTTCTGAGCACCACCGGCGACCGCTGGCACGCGACCGCGGCGGTCATGGCGATGCGGGCGGGCAAGGATATCTACTCTGAGAAGCCTTCGGCCATGACCATCGCCGAAGGCCAGGCGGTGGTGGAGACCGCCCGGCGCTATCGGCGGGTCTACCAGTCCGGCATTCAGCGGCTCAGCGAGGGTAACTTCACCTTCGCCAACGAACTGCTCCGGCTTGGTTATCTCGGCCAGATCCACACCGTCCGGGCCCACATCGCGCCGTGGGACGCCGCCGAGATGCGGCACGACTGGTTGCCGGCACAGCCCCTGCCTCCCAAAGAGGAGGTGGACTGGGATGCCTGGCTGGGTCCATGTCCCTGGCGGCCCTACAACGCGGCCTACTGCCAGGGCAGTTGGCGCAACCACTACGACTTCCACACAAGCTGTATCGGGGAATGGGGCGCCCATACGTTCGCCCAGTGCCACGTGGCGCTCGGCCTGTGGGAGACCTCGCCGGTCGAGTACAAATACGTCAACAACGACAGCGGCGACGGCATGGTGACCACGTTCGCCAACGGCGTGAAGATGGTCCTCGAACGGGACATGGACAAGAAGATCTGGCACGGCTCCTGCGGCGTCCGCTACGAGGGTACCGAGGGCTGGGTCGCCATCGCGGACGGCTACTCCAAGCCGGAGGTCTCCAACCCCGCCTGGATGGCCGACTTCAAGAAGCTCGTCGATGATTACAGCGCCCGCACGCAACGACCGATGAGCCACGTCCGCAACTTCTTCGACTGCATCAAGTCGCGCCGCCAGACGGTGGCCAATCCGGTCATGATGCACCGCTCCATGTCCACCGTTCACGCGGCCAACATCTGCATGTGGCTCAAGCGCGACATGAAGTTCGATCCGATCAAAGAGGGGTTCGTCAACGACGCCGAAGCGAACCGCTTCCGGTCGCGCGCGATGCGGGAGCCGTGGGTTATCTGAAGGAAAAAGGAAAAAGTGAAAAGTAAGAAGTAAGAGACGTGGAGGCCACTTTTGCCTTTTACCTTTTTACTTTTTACCTGATGAGGAGCCTTTTATGTCGAAGTCAAGAATACATCTCATTCTGATCGTCACATTGCTGCTGGCCTACGCCGTGCCGATGCTGGCACAGACCGTCGCCCCGAAGAGCGACGAGGCCAAGCTGATTGCCGTGCTCCAGAGCGCGGATGCTTCTCGGAAAGACAAGGCCGATGCCTGCCGGCAGTTGGCCATCATTGGGGGCAAAGACGCCGTCGTCCCACTGGCGGCCTTGCTGGGCAATGAGGAGCTTTCACACAATGCTCGGTATGCCCTGGAACCGAACCCGGACCCGGCCGTCAATGAAGCCCTGCGCGACGCCCTCGGCAAGCTTAAGGGCCAGCCGCTCGTGGGCGTCCTCGGCAGCGTCGGCGTACGGCGCGACGCCAAAGCGGTGGGCGCCATGGCGAAGTTGCTGGGTGATTCCGACGCCGTGGTCGCCTGTGCGGCGGCCCGGGCGATGGGCAAGATTGGCACCGCCGAAGCCGCCAGTGCCCTGCAGGCGGCGCTGCCCAATGCCTCCGGCGGCGTCAAGCTCGATCTCTGTGAAGGCTTGTTCCGCTGCGCTGAAGCGCTGGCGGCCGCCGACCAGAAGGATCAGGCCGTCGCGATCTATGAGGAACTGCTGAAACTCGATGCCGCTCACCAGGTCCGCGGCGGCGCCTTGCGCGGCGTGCTCCTCACCCGTGAGCGTGGCGGACCGAAATTGCTGCGCCAGTATTTGCAGAGCAAGGACTATATCCTGTTCTCCGCTGCGGTGCAGGCCGCCCAGGAGATGCCGGGCGACCGTGTCACCAAAGCCTTGCTCGGCGAGATGACGAACCTGCCGGCCGACAACCAGATTCTGATCATCCAGGCCCTGGGTCGTCGCGGCGATAAAGCGGCGGTGCCTGCTCTGCTCGACGTGGCCAAGAGCGGCGCGAAGCCGGTTCGCATCGCGGCTCTCCAGACGCTGACGGAGTTGGGCGATGCCTCGGCGGTACCGGTGTTCGTGCAACTGCTGGAGGACCAGGATCGCGAGATTGCCCAGACCGCCCAAGGCTGCCTGGCCACGATCCCATGCCCGGAGGCCGATGCCGTCGTGACGGAAATGTTCCAGAACGGCAGCCCCGAAAAGCAGCGTGTGGCCATCGACCTGATGAATCGCCGGCGGATCAAGAACAGTGTGCCCGTACTGTTACAGGCGGCACGCAGCGGCGATGCGAAAACCCGCCCGGAAGCGATCAAGATGATCGGCGACCTCGGTGGGGCCGGCGAACTGCCCGCGCTGCTCGATCTCCTCGATGCGGCCCAGAATCCGCAGGATCTGGCCGCCACGGAACAGGCCATTGCCACGGCCTGCACGAAAGACAGGGACCCGCAGGCACAGGCTCAGAAACTGGCCGCACGGCTCCCGCAAGCCAAGCCCGCCCAGCAGGCCGTTCTGCTCAGGGTCCTCTCTGCCGTCGGCGGCTCTGATTCGCTGCCGGCCGTTCGCAACCTAGTGAGCCACGGCAGCCCCGAGGTCCGTTCCGCCGCGATCCGCGCACTGGGCGCCTGGAGAACCGCCGACGCCGCGCCCGATCTACTGGGCCTGGCCAGGAAGGCGAGCGATCAGTCGGAAAAGACTCTCGTCCTGCGGGGATACCTCAATTTGGCCGCCCGCGGCGAGATGTCGGTCGAACAACGGCTGGACATGTGCCGCCAAGCCACCGGCGTGGTCCAGCGTGATGATGAGAAGAGGCTGCTGCTCGGTACACTCGGCAATATCGAATCGCCCGAAGCGATGAACGTGATCCTGCCGTACCTGAACGATGCGGGCGTCCGACAGGAGGCTGGTATGGCCGCCGTGACTGTCGCCGAGAGGCTACTCCGAGGGCGTGGACCTTGGCCGCACGCGGCCGCGTTGGTGGCGCCGCTCGAAAAAGTGGTCCAAGCCACGACCAACGACCAGGTGGCCAAGCGGGCCAAGACCCTGCTGGAACAAGCCAAGACGGGAAGCCGCGGCAGGTAGTAAAGGGTGTGCTGGTAATACCCATGGGTGGCCGCCCACAAGCTCGGGCTGCCACCCATTCTCTTTGTAGGTGGGGCTTACCCGACACACCAGAACTCATCGACCAGCAAAATCGTAGCCATAATCAGAGGAACGGGCGTTAGTTGCGTTGCTTGGAGACCATTTCGTCATGGACGGCTCTACGACATTACCGTGGGATAATCTGCGTGGCGTGGAAGGAGACATTCCCTGGGTGGCCTTGGAGACTTTTGCCGAGGCTGTGATGGCCGACCCCAGCCTGGCCAGGGAGCTTTTCGCCGAGTACGACAGAGCCTGGCAGGCCGTGGACGAACCTACGTACGTCGACCTCTATGTTCCAGCGATCTTCGCCCTGGCGGCACCGAAGCTCGGCGACCCGCAGCGCCGTGAGCTGGGCAGCTTCCTCGTGGACAAGCTGATCGAGGCTGGCCCCGAGGGTGCGGATCTAACCGAAGGAGTCCTGTTGGCTGCGTGCGGCTCTCTGGGAGCCGTAGTTCTACCCAAGCTCCTCGATATGATCGAAGCCACGACGAGCGGCGATGACTCGATCGCATGGTCTCGGTGTTGGGAGTTGACCGCGCTGGCCACCGAGACTGAGGATACCGCCCTCCGTGATCGAACGATCCGGGCGTGTGTTCGATTGCTCGAACAGATCGAGCACGGCCCCGTGGAGGAGTTCCTGGGCATCCCGGCCGCCTGGACATTGGCCCTGCTGAAGTATGCCGATGCCATCCCACTGCTGGGGCGATTGAGCGTGGAGTGCAGCCGCTTGTCCGGCGGCGCGGACTACCAGGAGGCGATGGAGTTCCTCCAAGGACGTCCCGACCTCGTTCCTTACGAGAAGGCGTGGGACCGACCGGTGCGGCAGTGGCTCGAAGGGTCGTGGCGGATGGCCAGAGATTGGCGTGTCCAACGCGAATCTGAGAGGCCGATGGAAGAAGATATCGAGGAAGCGCGAAGGGATCTGGAACAGAGAGGTTACCGCCTGCCGGACCAGATGCCCATCACCCCGCCGATTCCCATCGTGGAACACTCGCCGAAAGTCGGCCGCAACGATCCCTGTCCCTGCGGCAGCGGCAAGAAGTACAAGAAGTGTTGCGGCAGCCCGACCAAGGACCGGGCCACGAGCGTCTGATCGGCCGGATACGTTCCCTTGGGATTGCACCGTTCCGGCCCCGGGCATATCATGGTTCCCGCACTGTGCCGGTTAGGGGTCGTGCCCACCCGTCGACAGGAGGAAAGAGAATGAACATTACCCCGCGTGTGACATTCACTGTAGTTCTGAGCCTGGGGTTGGGGGCCGCGGCCCTCGCGAGCGATGAAGGCCTCATCATCCGCCACAATGAACGGACGCTGGAGCAGATTCTGCAAGCCCATGCGGCGCTCCCGCCCGTGCCGTACACGCCGCCTGCGGAGCGATGGGACCGACTGCCCAAGACCAGGAAGCTGCTGACGGAGGGTGGCACGCTGCAGGTCGTCATGCTGGGGGACAGCATTGTCAACGACACCAGCCGTTCGTGCTGGAACTTCCTCGTCGAGCGGCGGCACCCCAAATGCCGGATCGAGAAGACCACGTGCGTGCGCGGGTCCACCGGCTGCTGGTGGTACAAGTACCCAGGCCGGGTGCAGAAGTACGTCCTCGATCACAACCCCGATCTGGTCCTCATCGGCGGCATCAGTCATCGCAATGACGTCGAATCCATCCGTGAAGTCATTCGCCAGATTCAGGAGGATCACAAGCCTGACATCCTGCTCATGACGGGAGCCTTCGGCCAGACCGATCCGCGCCAGGACGACCAGTGGCAGAGAATCTCCGATCCCAGCCGGCACAGCGACTACCGCAAAGGGTTGGAGGAACTTGCGGGCGAGGTTGAGGCGGCGTTCCTGGATATGGAGGTCGCCTGGGCTGAGTATGTTCGAGGCTCAGGAAGGGATCTGGCCTCCCTCAAGCGGGACGCCATCCACGCCAACGCCCAAGGCGAGCAGATTCTGGGTCACATCCTCGCGAACTACCTCTCCTATCCACCGGTCGGTAGACAATCGCCTGCCGACCAGGAGACCGACCCGCTCGTGTGGGACAAGCTCGACCGATTCCAGGACTGGAAACTCGGCTTCATGATGCACTGGGGCATCTACAGCCAGTGGGACTGCATCGAGTCGTGGCCGCTGGTCGAAGCGGACAAGTGGGCCCGGCCGGACGACCTGTCGCCCTGGACCCAGCGGGACAAGGACTTCGGACGATTCTTCCGCGATTACGTGGCCCTCAACAAGACCTTCAACCCGCAAAGGTTCGACCCCACCAGATGGATGACTGCCGCCAAGAACGCGGGCATGAAATACGTCGTTTTCACAACGAAGCACCACGACGGCTTCTGCCTGTTCGATACGAAGCAGACCGACTACCGTACTACCGACCCGTCCTGCCCCTTCCACTCGAATCCCAAGGCAGATGTTGTGAAGGAGGTCTTCAATGCGTTTCGTGCGGAGGGCTTTGGCATTGGCGCCTATTACTCGAAATCCGACTGGCACCATCCGGGCTACTGGTCGCCCGACCGGCCGCACAAGGATCGCAACGTCAATTACGACACCAGCAGGTACCCTGAGAAGTGGGCTACGTTCGTCGATTTCACGCATAACATCGTCGCAGAGCTGATGACGGACTATGGCCCGGTCGACATCCTCTGGCTCGATGGCGGTCAGGTCCGCCCACCGAAGCAGGACATCAACATGGCCAAGCTGGCTGCCATGGCGCGAAGTCACCAGCCCGGACTACTCGTGGTCGATCGCACCGTCGGCGGCCGCTACGAGAACTACCGCACGCCCGAGCAGGAGGTGCCGGAGAAGGCCATGCCCTATGTGTGGGAGACCTGCATGACGATGGCGACGCAGTGGTCGTACCAGCCTGATGACAAGTACAAATCCACGCGGCAGCTTATTCATCTGCTCGTCAACATCGTGGCCAAAGGTGGCAACTTCCTCCTCAACGTCGGTCCGAACGCCGACGGCGAACTGCCCACGCCGGCTCTGGAGCGCATGAAGGAGATGGGCGAATGGATGCGAATCAACGGTGACGCGATCTACGGCACGCGTCCCATCCCGCCCTACAAGGTCGGCGAGGTCTGTTTGACGAAGAAGGGCGAGACGCTTTACGCGATCTGCCTCGCCGCCGAAGGTCAGACCGCCCCGCCCGAGCGAATCCAGGTACCGCCGGTCAGGGCCGCGAGATCCGTGAAGCTGCTCGGATCAAAGGCCACCGTCGAGTGGACCGTCGCGCCGGAAGGTCTGGTGGTGTCCATCCCGCTGGGGATCCGCACGTCGTTCCCGTGCGAGCACGCTTGGGCCTTCGAGATCGAGGGCGCTCGCGTCGAATGACGGGAGCCTCGGTACCGCAGCTCTGCAGAGAATCAGGGGGTCAGAAAGGACGGTCTCCCGGGGAGGTGCCGCCGTTGTCTGCACCATCGGTACCGATACTGTACAAGACGAAGACATTCCATCGGGGGCGGTAGACAAACGACTTGCCGCTCAAGGGATCGCTGAGGGCCACGGGCGGAATCTCACTCTGGACTTCCTTGAGATCGGCCGGCCATCTGCCGGTCTGGTTCCGGTAGCGACGCAGGGCGACCAGAATGCGAGCGACGCGGCACTGGGCCTTATACATCGTGTCAAAGTCATCGTTTCGGCGCGGCCTCCCGGAGAGGAATGGGCCAAGGAGCCGCGCGAGCACACCACGCTGCATCTCCTGGAACTGGAGCCGGCTGACCTCTTGGACCCGCTGCAACTGCTCCGCTGAGGGGCCGTCGACGGGGGGCAGAGCCGCTTCGAATCGGGCCAACCACTCGGACGACACGTCCTCCGCAACGACGAGCCTCCGGAATTGCCGCAGGCCTGCGTAGGCCCTGCTCACTCCAATGAAGTAGTCTGCAGGGTTGCTCTGGGAATAGAAATGGCGTGTCTGCCGCAACATACAGAGCATCTTCTCCAGACCGGCGTCGAGACGTCCCTCGCCCAGATCGTTGTAGCCGGCCCGCACCAACAACTCGTGCCATTGTACAACCGCCGGGGTCCGCCGGCCCCGTTGCACGAGCGGCTTGGACACGGAGAACCAGCATTGCGGCTTGCGGCCGGCCTCCAAGAGCGCATCCAGTACCTTCTGGCGTTCCTTGATCCACGCTGCGAGCTGCGGGAACTCGGCATCGCGCCAAGGCAGCGCCAGACTCATCTCGGAAAGGTCCTGAGGCAGAAGTGACGAATTCAAAGAGGGCAGGTTTACGTCCTCAACGAGCTTTGTGTAGATTCGGGCCGCATTCTCCTCCTCCGGGACGGCATGGGCCGCATCGATGCCCCGAAGCAATGCGGCGGGGTCCCCACCCCATTGCCAACCGAGCAGGAGAAATCCCACCACAGCCAAGACCACGAGGCAGGCGGCCGTAAGTATCCACGGCCGCGCCAGGAAACGGACTATGCGGGAGGCCTCTTGTTCTCGTTCCGTCTGCTGTCGCTCCATAGGGACTCCTCAAGGTAATGTCACGCCTTGATTCTATCGCCGGTTGTCGGGGAGGCCAACAGGAACCCCGCCATGAACCAATGAACCATCGTCTGGCACAGGCGTAAGAACCTGGGTAAGTCTCGGCATCGTCTGCTCCTGCAACGCCGGGACCTGCCACCAGCGTGCGGATCGACTTTGGTGGGAGACGCAGAGGATGAGAATCGGGGTGATTGGCGCAGGACATGCGGGTGTGGAGGCCGCTTGGCGGGCGAGCCAGGCCGGGGCCGAAGTTGTGCTTTTCTCCAGCGAACAGGTATCGCCTTACTTCCGGCCTCGTGTCGTCGCCCTGGCCTTCGGCCAAGTCGAACTGAGTGGCATCTATTTGCGGCCGGAGCCCTGGTATCGCGAGCACGGCATCGACCTGCGGCTGAATGCCGAGGTGGTGCACCTCGATGTGCACGCGAAGGCTGTCACCGCCAATGGGCGCGAGGAGTTATTCGATGCCCTGGTCATCGCGACGGGCGCGGCTCCGGCCCTTCTGGCCTTCACCCGGGAATTCCCCAACGACGTCATCCCGCTCTGGGGTGTGCGGGAGAGCCTGGCGATTCGGGACCGTCTGGCCGGCACGCGCCATCTCCTGATCCTCGGCGGCGGCATTAGCGGGGTCGAGTCGGCCCTGTACGCCCGCGAAGCCGGGGTGCATGTGACGCTGATGGAGAAGATGGGCCGCCTCATGTCACAGCAGTTGGGCGCGGGCGCGGCGAGCGTCCTGGCACGCCGCCTGCAGACAGCAGGTGTCACAGTCATGATCGGCCGGTCCGCCGTGATGGTCTCCAAGCCCAAGGATCGACTGCTCGTGACGCTGGATGATGCCAGGGAGATCGCGTGCGACCTGATCCTCACCACCGTGGGGGCGAGCAAGAAACTCGATGTGTTTGCACGGGCCAGATTGAAGACCGACCGGGGAATCGTGGTGGACGAGTACCAGCAGACCTCCGTGCCGGGCATTTTCGCCTGCGGCGACATCGCCCAACGGGACGGAGCCCGTACGAGCACCGTAGTCCGCGCCCAGGAGCAGGGCCGCGGGGCGGGTGACAACGCCGTCGCCTTCCTCCAGGGCCGCAAGCTGGCGCATGTCGCCGAGCCGATCACACCGCTGTTCTTCAAGCACAAGGATATGGAAATCGAGTCCGTCGGCCCGCCGCTGGGCGAGGGATTGAAGGAGAAAGTCGTCACGGACGACGGCGAGACCGTCTACCGGTCCGTCCTCCTGGATCATGGCGACGTGGTCGGCGTTCAGATGATCGGCAGCCACGAGGGCTTCCGGCAACTGGTCGAGTCGCTCGGCCGGCCCTGGTCCAGTGCCGTGGCGTGATTCCTACTCGACAGCCAACGAGTGAGATCCGACGACCCGTGCCTTCTTCGTCCCCGGCCGGACCCGGGTTGCTTCTGGTCCCGGGTAAGCGTCCGGTGGAGTACACCGGTGACGCTCCTGAAGGAGCGGGCACAAATCATTTCTGAGGAGTCAATTCCCACCACAGCCGTGGATAGTCCTTCCCTTCGTCGATCCACCAGATGTCCTCCGTGCCGTTCTTCGTCTCGCCCACGAAGTCCCAGCCGGCATCTAGGAACGTCTTGGCGGTCCTCATATCGGCCGTGGTCTTGCCGGTGCCAGCGGCACTCTTGGCTTGGCCAGAGGTCTGGATATCCCAAAATGAAGCTGTCGCTTTGCCAATTGCCACCAGCCCGCCGACATTCCATCCAGTGTCACTGACTCTGCCCGTGCTGTAGCACTGGGTCACTTCACCGTGATTTTCTCCCACCAGCCCGCCGACGCCCCAGTCGCCGCTAACCGTACCCGTGCTGTAGCACTGGGTCACGGTCCCCCCGCTGCGCCCCACCAGCCCACCGACACCTGAACCGCCGCTGACCGTACCCGTGCTGTAGCACTGGGTCACTTCACCGTGGTTTTCTCCCACCAGCCCGCCGACATCGAAACTGCCGCTAACCGCGCCGGTGCTGTAGCACTGGGTCACATGGCCATCGTTGGACCCCGCGAGGCCACCCACTGAGGAACCGCCGCTGACCGTACCCGTGCTGTAGCACTGGGTCACATGGCCGCTGTTGTACCCCACCAGCCCGCCGACACAATCGCCTGAACCCGTCACGCTGACATCGACTACCCCCAAGTTCTTGACTTCGGCCCCGGATCGCAGATAGCCAAACAGGCCCCCATAGCCCGGCGGGGTCTGCTTGATCGTCAGATGCAGGATGGTGTGCCCATTACCGTCGAACGTGCCTGCCAATGAGGGAATCACCGCTGTGCTCCAACGGACGCCTGACAGGTCAATGTCAGCGGCGAGGCGGTAGTGGACATAGGGGCTGTAACGCCACATCGCGCCCAACTCCAGGGCGTTGGATACGAGATAAGGGTCCTCTGCCGTGCCCGACCCTTGCAGTCGGGGCGGAGTGTACCCGCTGAAGATAGCCAGGATCGGATAACCGCCCCCCGGCGGCATCTGCCAGATCTCGTGAGTCCCGTTCTTCGTCTCGCCCACGAAGTCCCACCCGGCGTCCAGGAACGTCTTGGCCGTTTGCATCTCGGACGTAGTCTTGCCTGTCCCGCTGCCATTGGCAGTTTGTGAGGTCTGGATGTCCCAGAAACAGTAGAGACCGCAGTTCCAACCGCCCCAGGGGTACATGTACCCCACCACCCCGCCGACATCAGATTCACCAGCGAGACGCCCGGTGCTGTAACAACCGGTCACGCTGCCATTGTAGTGGCCGCCCACCAGCCCCCCGACATGTTCACCGCCACTGACCGAGCCGCTGCTGTAGCTCGCGGTGATGCTCCCCTTGTTGCATCCCACCATCCCACCAACATTGTAATTGCCCCTGACCGAGCCGCTGCTGTAGCTCGTGCTAATGTCCCCATCTTCGTTGCAGCCCACGAGGCCGCCGACAGGACCACCGCCACTGACCGAGCCGCTGCTGTAGCTCGTAGCGATACTGCCGCAGTTCCAGCCCACGAGGCCACCCACTGAGGAACCGCCGCCACTGACCGAGCCGGTGCTGTAGCACTGGATCACAGTGCCGTAGTAGTTGTCTCCTACCAGCCCGCCAACGCGCGAGTAACCAACGACATTGACATCCACGACTCCCAGGTCCTTAACCTCAGCCCCGGATGTCAATTGGCCAAACAGTCCCAAGTAGTCGTCCCCGATGATGGTCAGATGCGAGATCGTGTGACGATTGCCGTCAAAGACACCGCTGAAGACCGGGATCACCGCCTGCCCGAAGACCTGTCTCCCCCTGATGCGCGGGTCCAGGTTGATGTCCATAACGAGTACAAAATGCTTGTCCCAGAGGAGACTCGCTTTGCGCAAGAGGATCAGTTGGTCGGCTGTGTCAATTCGATAGGGTTCCTCCGCCGTTCCCCGACCGGCCAGCCAGTCAATGCGGGCTTCGGGAATGATCTGTCCGGGTGTGCCTTCCCAAGCCAGCCTGGGATAGTCGCGCCCGGCGTCCAGGACCCAGTTCGGATCGTTGGCAAAGCCATTGAGGCCGAGCATATAGGGGTCCATCATCTCTCCTGTGGACAAGCCTACTTCGCCGGAGCCGGAGCTTCCCGTCTGGCCGGAGGTCCCCATATCCCAGACGCCGTTGTTGACGCTATGAGGATCCGCCCATCCCACCAGCCCACCTACGGAGTCGGTGCCGGTGACTGGGCCGGTGCTGTAGCAATGCGTCACAGGACCATGGTGGGTGTATCCCAGCAGCCCGCCGACGTACTTGTTGCCGCTGACCGCACCGGTGCTGTAGGAGTTGGTCACAGTGCGTCCAGACCCTGCCAGCCCGCCGACATAATCTCTGCCAGTGACTGACCCGGTGCTGTAGCACTGGGTCACATGGCCATCGTTGGACCCCGCGAGGCCACCCACTGAGGAACCGCCGCTGACCGTACCCGTGCTGTAGCACTGGGTCACGGTCCCGCCGCTGCCCCCCACCAGCCCACCGACACCTGAACCGCCGCTGACCGTACCCGTGCTGAAGCACTGGATCACCGCACCGCCGTTGTACCCCACCAAGCCGCCGACCGAGTCACCCTTGACCGTCCCGGTGCTGTAGCACTGGGCCACAGTACCGCCGTTGTACCCCACCAGCCCGCCGACACAATCGCCTGAACCCGTCACGCTGACATCGACTACCCCCAGATTCTTAACCTCGGCCCCAGATGTCAATTGGCCAAACAGGCCCAGGTAGCTCCCACCCTGGATCGTCAGATGCGAGATCGTGTGGCCCTTGCCGTCGAAGACGCCGGTGAAATCAGTGCCACTATGCGGGTTGTACCCATCTTCGTCGGGAGTAGGGTCGGTATCTGGCGCGATGACGGCCTTGTCGAAGACCTTGCGGCCGGGGAGCTTGGGGTCCAGGTCGATGTCGGCCGTAAGGATGAAGCATCTACTGTAATCGGCAGGCGTCTCGCCCAAGGCGATCAGGTCGGCGGCGGTGGCGAGCTGGTAGGGATCTTTCGCCGTGCCGCTGCCGCCGCTGTATTTGGCGGTAGCAGTGGAGACGACGGCCAAGAGCCACAAACCCACGCCGAGAATCCGGGGGAGTGAGATTGCCGCGCTACGCTCGCCATGACAGGGCACAATCAGGATAGGGATGGTTCGTACGATTTGAGAACAGCTCGCTTTGCACATTTCTGTTCCTCCGTCCCCCGAACTCTCGGCAGAGAGACCGCCGCCTGCCTATCGGCCTACACGACGATACTCCTACGAAGAACTTCCGACGCATAGTATACCAGACGGGCCGGTGCCGCGCCTATCTCAAAGATGGAGAGATGCTTGTGCCCAAGCGGCGCGGGTCAACTCCGCGATACGGTTGGCGGGGTGGGTGGGCTCCGGACAAATCAATGCCTTCCAGAATCAGCGATAGGTCCGCCAGTTGCACTTCGGGGTTTACGGCGTCGCCGAGGCTTCACGCCAGACGAAAGAGTCCCCGGTCTGGAGGGGCGAATAGCAATTCGCCCCTCCGGTGCCCCGTACCCGCCGGGCCGGCCCGGGGTGAAGAATTTCTGCATGAGTTTTGATTGTTGTGAAACATACGAGAGTCGAGAAGCGTCTTTATAATGAAAGCCCGGCCGCCGGCGGCGGGGGCTGGCACGCGAGACCGTTTTCCACAACGAATCGCACTCGTTGCGCAAAAGGGATGGGAAGGCTGTGAGGAGAGTTTCAAGTTTGAAGTGTCAAGTGTTAAGCTGGAGAACCCGACGGGCGGAAGTTCCCAGCGGCGACGGTATCCTGCGCCGACTGCCTACGAAATGCCTATGGCCCAAGGCGAATCGCGCCAAACAAACCCAATTTGAGGACGGGTCGAAGGAAGGCTAACTGCGTCTGGAGAAACGAGTTATGACGAATGGGACCTGCAAGAGGCCTCAGAAAAACAAAGCCAATTTCCGCCGGGCGGTGACATGGCGGGGGCACGGGCAGAGCCTGCCCCCGCGCAGGCGGGGGATGCCCGCGGCACTTACGGGCGCTCGCGCCCATGCTACGGAAATGCGCCAAACAAACCCAATTTTGGGGCAGCCCCAAGGAAGGCTAACTGCCGCTCGGGAAACGGGTTATGACGGATTGGACCTGCAAAAGGCCTCGGGAAAACAAAGCCAATTTACCATTATGCGAAACAAAGCCAATTTCCTGTCTTCAGGCCGATGGCCTGAATCGCGGATCCGTCGCCGGCCGGCTACGCCCGAGGTACTCATAGCCGACGCATTTCTCTGGTCACGGCAGGCGGTACCCGGTAATCTTACCCGGACCGACGAATGGCAATACCCACTGGATCCGTAGGAGGTCCGCACGTATGACGGTTTCATCATGGCTGTGTGTGCTGATCGCTGCGGTCGCCGCCGGCGGACCATCTGCCCGTCAGCACGCGCTGGGGTTGAGCGTTCGCGACGGGGTGCTGGTTAAAGACAGCGTCGCCTGCCAGGCGCTCGGCGTCAATTACTTTGATGCTTTCGCCCGGGCACTTAAGGATCCCGACGACACATCCTATGAGGCCGGTTTCCGAGTCCTGGCCGAGAATGGAATTCCTTTCGCCCGGTTCATGTGCGGCGGCTTCTGGCCTGCCGACATGAGACTGTACCAGACGGATAAGGCCAGGTACTTCGAACTGCTGGACGGCGTCGTCCGGGCGGCTGAGAAGCACGGCGTCGGCCTGATTCCGAGCCTGTTCTGGCACCTGTCAACCGTGCCGGATCTCGTGGGCGAACCCTGCGACCAGTGGGGCAATCCCGCCAGCAAGACCCACGAGTTCATGCGCACGTACACGCGGGAGGTCGTGACGCGATACGTGAATTCGCCGGCCCTCTGGGGCTGGGAGTTCGGCAACGAGTACAACCTGGCCGCAGACCTGCCGAATGCGAAGGAGCACCTGCCCCCCATCGTGACCAAGCTCGGGACACCGGCCACCCGCAGCGACCGCGACATCCTCACGCACGAGATGGTCCGCACCGCTTTTCGTGAGTTCGCGAAGGAGGTCCGCGAGTATGACCGCACGCGGATCATCGTCACAGGCAACTCGATCCCCCGCCCTTCCGCCTGGCACCAGATGCACGAGGGGACGTGGACGAAAGACTCACCGGAGCAGTTCGCCCAGATGCTGGCGGGCGATAATCCCGACCCGGTAGACATCCTCAGCATACACGTCTATGAAGAGGCCGCAGACCACCTTAGTCAAGCGACGGAGACAGCCACGCGTACCGGCAAGCCCCTGTTCGTCGGCGAATTCGGCGTCCAGGGAGAAGGCCCCGAGACCGCGCGGCAGTTTCAGTCGCTCCTGCGGCGCATGGAGGAGGCCCGGGTGCCGCTGGCCGCCTTGTGGGTGTTCGACTACCAGGGGCAGTCCCAGTGGTCCGTGCGGTCCGACAATGGTCGGTCCTATCAACTGACCGCGATCGCCGAGGCGAACAAACGCCTGCGACAAACAGCAGCGGCACAACCGGGCCAGTACCGCCAGCGCCGGGAGCAAGTCCTCAAACGCGATCCGAAGACGAGGAAGGTGCCCGTCATCCCGCCGAAGGAGCAGCAGATTCGCGTCATTGTCGATTCGGATGCGAAGAACGAGATCGACGATATCTGGGCCATCGCCCTGGCCATCTTGTCGCCGGAGCGGTTCAAGATCGAGGGGTTCGTGGCAGCCAACTTCGACAATAGTCGTCCCGAAGGCGGGCTCGACAGCATCGAGGCCTCCCGCAAAGAGATCGAGACCGTCCTGCAGAAAGCCGGCATGGCGGGACGTTATCCGGTGCTGCGCGGCGCGCCGCCCCTGCGCTATCAGTACGAACCATCCGAATCCGAGGGCGTGGATTTCATCGTGGAGAAGGCGATGGCCTCCACGCCGGAAGATCCCCTGTGGGTGGTCGGGCTGGGGGCCTCGACGGATATCGCCTCCGCTTACCTCAAGGAGCCCCGCATCGCCGAGCGCATCGTCGTCTTCTGGCATTTTCGAACTCGATGGCCCGAGAAATGCTGGAACTTCAATGTGATCGGCGATGTCCGAGCCGCTCGCCTCGTATTTCATTCGGACCTGGCCTTTGTCCTGTTCGATACCGGGACGCACCTGACCTGCCCGATGAGCGAGTCTCAGCAATTCGCCTCCTGTGGTGAGCTGGGCAAGTACCTCCACCAGTATCGATTCGAATCGTCCTGGTACCAGGACCCCAAGAAGGGATTCTACGATCTGGGCGATATTGCCGCCCTGGTCGATCCGAGCCTGGCCTCCTGGGAGGTCGTGAAGTGTCCCGACGTGGACTGGGACCTTGCCTACAAGTTCAACGGGACCAAAGGCTCGATTCTGCGCTGCTCCGACATCAACCGAGATCGCACGTTCGAACTCTTCCGCCGGAAGCTGCAAACGCTGTCCCAGTGACATTGCTTTCCAAGGAGACCGCACCATGAGACTCAGGGCATACATGATAATCCTTCCGGCACTTCTGACGCTCGGCGCATTGTGCGAAACCGCCTTGGGCGAGACCATCAGCATGCCGGCGGAGGTACTGCGGGACAAGATTCGCGGCGGGCTGCTGGGCCAGATCCTGGGCAACCTCAATGGGCTGCCGCACGAGATGAAGTACATTGCTGAGCCGGGCAATGTGACGGAGTATAAGCCCTCGTTGCCGCAAGGAGCGTGGACCGACGACGACACGGATTTCGAGTGGGTCTATATCAAGGTGATGGAGGATGAGAATTGTCTGCTCCTGCCGCCGGAGCGGATCAGCCGGCTGTGGAGAGAGCGGATCAACAAGCGGATCTGGTGCTCGAATCAGTACGCCCGGCAGTTGATGGACCTGGGGATCGAGCCACCCTTGACGGGCAACGCGGTCCTCAATCCCTGGGCGGATTTCAACATCTCCGGCCAGTTCCTCTGCGAGACCTTCGGCCTGATCGCCCCGGCCCTGCCGCAAAGGGCCGCACAAATCGGCCTGAACTACACCCGGGTCGCCATCGATGGCGAGCCCGCCCAGACCACGCAGTTGTTCACGAGCATGATCGCGATGGCTTTCGTCGAGAAGGACGTCGACGCGCTTCTCGATACCGGGCTGACCGCCATCGACCCGGATAGCATCATCTCCCAGGTCATCAAAGACATACGCGCCTGGCACAAGGAACACCCGCAGGACTGGCGTGCCACGCGCAGGCTTCTGAAGGAGAGATACAGCAAGTACCAGGGCGCGATGCGGGACCGAAACGGTTACGAGTTGAATACCGGCTCCATCATCGCCGCCCTGCTCTACGGCGAAGGGGACCTCGTCCGGACGCTGATCATGGCGTTCAACTTTGGCTGGGACGCGGACTGCAACGCCGCCACCGCGGGCACCATGATCGGCGTGATGAAAGGCTACCGCGGGATGCTGGCCCAGGGCTGGCCCATCGTGGACCGCTACAAGAACACCACCCGCGAGAACATGCCCGACGACGAGACAATTACGAGCTTCGCCGATCGGCTCACGGACCTGGCCGAGCGGGTCATCGTCGAACAAGGCGGCCGGAGACTGGCAACGAATGGCCGAATCCTCTATCAGATCGAGGCACAGAAGCCCAGATGTGTCCAGCGTATGGAAGTCCCCGAGGCGCAAACCGCCGCGCTGAGAGAGAAACTCCAAAGTGAAATCATTCGCACCATCACGCAGCCAGCCGCAAGGCAAGAGTTGGCCCGAGCCGCCTACTATGCGATCTGCCTGGACCTTGTCCCCTCGCTCCGGCAGGAGCACCCGGAGCAATGGTCGAACGCCCTGGCCGCTCTGAACGGCTACCAGAACGTCATGCAAGCGATCTTTCACCATGCGCCTACTCCGCTTGGCGACGCCCTCCGCCAGAAGGCCATCGCCGCCGGCCTGCAAAAGCCCGCGGCGAGAAAGGATTTGTGGTAGGATACAGGGCATGAGCAACATTTATTTGGAACTGACGCGGAAGTTCAACAGCGACCAGACGCGGGCGATCCTCGCGGGCGGCCAGGCGGTAGTGCTCCATCGACTGGCGATCATGAGCAAAGACGGAGATTGGATCCTGCGCGAGGACCGAGAGACGATGGAGCATGTGCGGGCGATCCTGGAGCAGCATGGGGCCCGCTACCGATTCGGCACGCCTTTGGATGTGCGCTGGATGGCGGGTGGATGGAGCGCGCATCTGGAGTTCCAGTGGCAGGAGATACGCGTCCGCACCGATTTTGTCACGCGACCGCCTCGACTCGGCGAGGAATCCGTCCAGCGGATTTGGCGTACCGCCGAGGGGCAAGAGACTCCATTCCTTGGCGCGATGGATTTGGCGGCCCTGAAGAAGACCAACCGCGAAAAGGATTACGCCGTGATTGGCGAGTTGGCGCGCCGAATGCCGGATTTGGATAGCCAAATCCTCTACTCGCGCAGCGCCCGGGACCTCATCGATCTGGCAGAGCAACACCCGGATCATGTACAAGGCCTGATGGGAAAACGCCCGGCTCTCAGGACAATCAGCCAAGGGCGCGAGGCCCTGGAGGCAGCCTTGGACGCCGAGCGCCGCCAATTGATTCGAGCCAACGAAGAGCGGCTGGCCAAGTACATGGAGGCGGCGAAATCCTGGGCCTCGGCTTGGCCGGCACTCTCGCGCGAAATGGAGGGATTGGCGCTGTCCGAGGCTCATCAACTGATGGTGCGCCGTGCGGAGACGTTGCTTCCTTTTGCCGTGCCGGGAGGATGGCCATGAGTGAACTTCGCGACGAATTCCTCAGCGAGGAAGACTTGGACCTGCAGTCCTTGACGGACGAGGAACTCGATGCCGTGTGGATGGCTTGGCTGCGCCAAGCTCAGATCACGAACGACGAGGACCGTTACACCTACTCCCACGGCGTGTTCACTCACGAGCCCCATGAAGATAATCCGCAGCGGTAGAGTGCGTGTCCCGCTTGCTCCAAGTGTCGCCAAGAGAAAAGCCGGAGCAGCCGTCACAAGGAGGTCAGGCACTCCGGAAGACCGGATCATTCAGCCGTAGGCTATGTCCTGATGCCCCAGGCTTTCTCAACCTCAGGCCTGGTACTTGGACTGGTGCTCAACTGCTCCGGTACGTACAATCTACCAGAACCATTGGGCAACTGCAACCGAATCGCCGGCCTCTACTTGTCTTTCCAGTTCCACCACTTCAGCAACTCGGGATCCGGATCGCGGGTGGAGGCGTAGTACACGGCACAGCGGAACACGTACAGCACGCACCGGTCTACCGGCGAGGCCTGGAAACGACAGAGCTTGCCGTAGAGCTTCTCCGGATCTTTCCCTTTGAGCTGCCGGACGAAGGTAATGCCGAGATGCCGCAAGTCCTCGGCAATGGACTTCCCGACGCCCGGGATTTGTTCGAGGTCACTTTTCGTCTTCATACCGCCACCTCCCGTCATCGGCTGGCGAAGGTAAGCACGTATCCGTTGTTGTCGCGGAGGTAGAATTCCTCCGCACCGTAAAAGGTCGTGTGCAGATCCCTGAGGATGGTAACCTGACCTTTGATCTGTTCATGGAGTTCTCTGGCGTTGGCGACCTGGCAATAAAGAGTAATAGCCCCGCCGACAGACCGCTTTCGGAATTCGGGCAACTCGCCGGCCAGACTCTTCTGCGATTGCAGCATCAGTTCCGCCTCGTCCCGCTTGAGGATGGCAAATCCGAGGGGCGTATGGCCGTCGCGGCTCGTGACGATCTGTTGGCTGTCCTCGGGGACGCCCATGACCAGTGCAAAGCCCAGGACTTTCTCGTAGAAGTCCAAAGTCTCGTTCACATTGCCGACCATGAGGTTTGCCGTGATCTTGCTGAACATGTGTTCTCCTTTCTCTATGGGTAATGGAAGTCGATATCACCAGGATAGAGAAGGATCAGCGGCCTGTATTGTAGGAAACGGACATGGGCTCAAGAGCCGGAGTCTTTGGAAACAGCCGAAGGGCTGGAGCCGTAGAAGCCGTGGAAGTCATGGACGAAGTGAGCTTGGTCGTAGTATCCGGCGTCCAAGGCTGCTTGCAGCAAGTCCGGGGCGGGCCGCCGACGCAAGATTCGCAGGGCATGCTGGAAGCGGATGATCCGGCAGAACATCTTAGGCCCCACGCCCACCGACTCATGGAACACTCTGCGCAGATGGCGCGGACTCCAGCCGGCAAGGCGGGCCAGCCGTGCGATGGAGACAAGCCCCTGAGATAGCCGTATCGTGTCGAGGACCTTGGCCAGAATCGGTTCCGGCCTATCCAAGAGCAACCGCCGATTCAGGGCATTCTCGACAATCCGTAAGCGCGTCTGGACATCGGGGGCGTTGGCCACTCGCCCTACCAGGGCCGACGACGCCGACAGGCTCTCCAAGGGGACAATCTGGTCCGTCAATTCGCCCGCCGGCGCCCGGAAGAAATGCCCGAAACCGCCGGGGGCAAAGCGAATCCCGAAATACTCTGCGTGGGCGGTCAGGTCTTCGAAGATCGGCCGGGTCATCGTGCCGACCACGATCGCCTTGAATACCCCCGCTGGACTGGGCCGAACCAGAATGATGTCAATGCAGCCATCCGGCACCACCCGTTGCCGTCGGCATGCTCCAAGCTCGCCCGTCGGCGCAAGCGTCCAGTAGTTGCGGACGAAGGGACTCAGATGCGGCCCGGGCCGATGCCGGCAGAACCGGGATTGCTCGGGCCGCATTTGACTGGTTTCTCCGCTGCCACTCATACCGGACATTATACCATGTCTGGTCACGCCGCCATCAATTCCCAGAGGCGTTTGAGCGAGTCGGCGGTTGTTTGCACAATGGCCGCCTGGTCCATCTTGCGCAATTCCTGATCGAACGGCTCGCACTCCACGGGACCGTCGTAGCCGATCTTCACGAGCGTGTTGATGAATCCCTTGAGATCGATCACGTTGGTGGTCACGGGCAGCTTGCGGCGGTTGTCGATCTGTTGGTCGACCTCCACGCCGGCGGGGGCGTCGTTGACGTGGACGTGCACGATGTCCTTATTGGAGAGCCGCTCCAATTCCTTGACCGTCCCATGCGAGGTATACCAGTGCCAGCTATCGAGGAGCAGGCCCACGTTGCCCGTGCCGACCGCCTCGACCAGTTCCATCATGTCCACCTGCGTGCAGGCAAACGGGAAGCGGAACTTCTCACGGGAGGTTCGCGGCCCGACGAACTCCAGGCCCAGTCGCAGATCGTTGTCCTGGAGCACCTTGGCCACCTCGCGGAACCGCGTCTCGAGCATCTTGAAGTTCTGGAGATACGTCAGCTCGTTATGTCCCGGCGTGATCCAGGTCGCGACGCGCGTCACGCCCAACTGCTTCAGCAGCGCCGCCCGCTTGGGCAACTGCGCCATGCCGCTCTTGAACGTTGCTTCATCCCGGCGAAATTCGACCGGCAGTCCGGCGGCCCCGTACCGGATCCCCCTCTGCTTCATCAGCGCCACCCACTCGCCAATCTCGGCGGCGGACTTGTTCGCAAACTCGCCATCGCTGGGCGAGATGCCCCCGAACCCGTACTTGACGGCGTAGTCCAATGCCTGCTGCTGATTGGCCTTGACCCCAATATGCCCTCCCGCAAAGTTCTTGAAGAACTTGACCCCGCCTGTCCCCTGGACCGCCCCTACGGACAATCCGGCGAAAGGAACTGCCGTCGTTGCCACCGCTACCTGACAAAATGTACGCCGTGAAACCATCTCAGATTGCCTCAAGCCATAAGTCATGAGCATTCCTCCTGTCCAAACATTCTTCTGACGTTTTCTGCGAACGGTCTGAATCCCTTCGGGCATCGCACGGTCAAAATATCGAGATCGACTCGAAGGGCTATTTCTGCGTACATCTCGCGTTGGGCCATCTGGTTCGTACCGCGTTCGAGTAGTCTCCCGCACACCTTCTTGGGCTGACCAATGGTCTCCGGATCGCGCTGCTTCGCAACCGCACATCCGAGAACGTCCGACAAAGCCTTCTCATCCGCCAGCATCCACGCATCGAACATCTTGACCGCGACACCCATGGCGCGAGGCATATTGAAGGCAGGCACCTTCGGATGGCAGTACTCCTGTGCCTCCCGGACTTGCTCGGTTCTCCTACACTCCGGCTTGTCTTGATCGACGAGCAGAATCAGCGCGTCCATCTCCCTTCTCTTTGCTTCCTTGAGCCAGCGCAAAGCACGCTTGATGTATCCGGGCCCCTTGCCGTGATGAGCATGGATGTCATCTCTCTGCACACGGTCAAAGACGAACTGCGCCTCTTTACCACCCAGCCTTCGGAGGAGGTGCTCCAGCGCGCCACCCTGTTCGTGCTCACCCTCCGACACTACGAGTACCCTCATTTGGCGCTCTCCCTGGTCGTCTCCCGAGACTGCGCGATTGCGTCGTCACCTTCGGCGGTCCAGATTTCCCCCAGCGTGAAGACACCGGTTTGGCTCATCACTGTCGGGCTCTCGGAAAGCCGCGTGGTCTTCACCTCACCGTTGTCCTGCATGGTACAGAGCGTCACCTCTTCGGGCTTGAACAAGTCCAGCGCATAGGGCGAATGTGTGGTCAGAACCACCTGCGTGTGTGACTGCTCCTGAACAAGGTCACGCAGTATGCTTAGGACATCCCGCAATCGCTTGGGATGTACCCCGTTCTCCGGTTCTTCGATAAGCAACGCGCGCGGGGGCTGGGGTAGATAAAGGACCGCCAGGTATGCTAAGACCAAGAGTGTTCCATCGGACGCCTGGGAGGCTGATATCAGTTGATTTCCTGTGCGCAACTTGAAGTATAATCCTTTGCCATCCGTCTTCTGAAGAATCGTCACCTGATCTGGATCGTCCACAGGAGCACGATATGCCATCTCTTGGAGAAGCTTGATCGACGTAATGTGGGGGAAGATCCCGGTAAAGCGCTTCTCCAATTGAATGAATCGGTCTCGGTCGAAATTCAATATCTCGTCGAGGCATAGGGCCAAGCCAAATCCATTGTACTCCATTCTGAAAGAGCGTTTGGAGTCTGGCGCAACCGGCAATGCCAAGAACGTGGGACTCCAGCGATAGTAGTGCACTCCATCCAACAGACGACTGATAGCTCGGAGTTCACCACTGTGAGGACTGGTCCAACTCGGGTATTCCACTTGGTGCTTCGCCCAAGTCTTATCCTCGATACGACCCAGCTTCAGAGATGTCTCCCCCTTCCGAATGGTCTCTCCTGCAATCACGACCTTCTTGCCACGACCTCCAAAAAAGACATCAATGGCATAGCCCGTGATCGCAGCGTCGGCGAAGTCCACATCAATATTCACCGGCAAGTCCGCTTCCCCATTCCAGGCTAGTTCCGTGCCCTTCCACGATCCCAGAAAAGCCTCAGCTAGATTGTGATCCACGCTTCGGCAGAGGGCGGCGAGGGCGTCGAGGATAGTGGTTTTCCCGGAGTCGTTTGGCCCGATGAGGACGTGAATCGGGGTGAACTGGACCTCAACGTCTCGAAGCGCCTTGAAGTTCTTGACTCTCAATCTCGTAATCATTGCCTTCGTCCTTGGAGAAAGCCCATAGCTCTCCCGGCGATCCCGTCTGCCTGTTCCAGCCGGACCCTATCTATCTCCAGAAGGTAGTATCGCGGATATCCGGGCGCATGTCAAACCCCGCGGCGGGAAAGTGGTTGCGAAGCTCGTATCGGTTGGACAGAGCGCACGGCGACGCCCCCTGCCGCTCGACGCGACCGCAAGACAAAACAAGCCACGCAACCTTTGGACGAAAGGCTTGTCCCCCCGGTTTCAACGCGGGGCAGGCAGAGTCGCGCACGCCACCTGGAGGCGGCTCGAAATCTCCAGCAATTTCTGGAGGCTGGCGTCGCAGTCCGCCGGGGTATAGAATTTCGGCCCCATGCCACAGGGCAGGGTCAACAGGTCCCCGTCCCGGAAGTCCTTGACGTTCTCCCGGCCTTGGACGCCCCAGGCGATGCGCTTGCCGTTGCGGTACGCGGGATATTTCGTGATGTCGTACTTGGAGGCGTCAAAGCTGATGATCTCGACGTTGGAGCGGAACAGATCGTCCCAGTTCATGCTGCCGCAAACGTGGACTCCCGGCGTGACCGGGAAGCTCTCGAAAAGAGCCGACCACAGCCGCTGGTAATCGAACCCCACCTGGCCCAGGGCGGGCTCATCCAGGAAGAGAATGACTTGGCGGACCCGCAACCCATCGAGAATGGCGGAGATGTGCTGATAGGTGCGCGCAACGGCTTCGTCTTCAGAGTACCCGCTGAGGATCAGCGTCGCCGGACCGATGCACTGGACTTTGACCGTGTCCAATCCTGCAACGCGCTCCTGGAAACGGCGCCGGCAACTCAACCTTCCCGGCTCTTTGGCATATTCCAGCATGGCATCGCCCAATTTGGGCAGCTCGGGGAGGAAAGGGATGTCATGCCGCAGGCTGTACGCCACCGCTTGGTCGACATCATCGTACGGCAAGGACCCGATCTGTGTGACGATTCTCTTGTGCACTATGTACTCCTTTACGAACTGCACAGGGGGTGACAGTCTGTTTGTAGTGCGCCCGTAACGGCAAAGTAGTATGGGCATCTTGCCCATGAGTCGCAGGGCCATCTTGGCCCTGCCTTCACGGGCGGGACGCCCATGCTACTGAGAACGCCTTACGGCGTCACTACAAACCAGGCTCATGGCCTTGGCACCGCCCAAGGTCTGCTATATCTTCTCTAAATCGAACCCGGGGCGGTAGGGCTCTTGCACGAACCGCTGGGCCTCGGGGGCGTTGGTCACTTTCATATTTGGGCCGTCCCAGAGGATCTTCTTCCGGGCGCGAATCGCGACATCGCCAAGCAGAATGAATTCGGCCAGCCGGGCCCCGTAGCTGAAGTCACTGATCGCCTGCGAGCCGCCCTTGCAGGCGTCGAGCCAGTTGCGATGGTGACCCTTGCTGCGCGGCAGAGTCCGCGGCGGCCGGCCGTAGGCCTGCATCTTCGACTCCGGGATGATCCGGGGCGACTTGCTCCAGCCGCCGCCCATGATCGTGCCCTTGCTGCCGATGAGCAGGACGCCGTTGCTATCCTCGCCCACGCGCCGGCCCTCCTCCAGGTCCGCCGGCCGGGGTGGCCGCAACTCGCCATCGTACCAGTGGACCGTGACCGGCCCCATCTTCTCGCGCGGGCCGAACTCCCAGACCACGTGGTTGTTGCCGCCGATGACTTCGGCATCAACGAAGTCGGTCTTGACCGCCTCGACGCTGATTGGGTGGCCCAGCTTCAGAGCCGCGAAGGCCGGGTCCAGATTGTGGATCGCCATATCGCCCACGCAGCCCGTGCCGAACTCCCACCAGCCCCGCCAGTTGTACGGGGCATACGCGGGATGATAGGGCCGGTCCGCCTTGGGTCCCAGCCACAGTTGCCAGTCAAAGCCCTGGGGCATTGGGGGCGTGTCCTTGGGCCGGCCGCGACTGCTCGTCCAACCACCGGCCGCACTCCAAGCGTGAACCTCGCGGACCTCGCCGACAGCCCCATCCCAGACCATCTCGCACGTCAGTTGGTTACCTTCGTCGCTGCGGCCCTGGTTGCCCATCTGAGTCGCGACGCCGGCCTCTTTGGCGATTCGGGCCACGGTGCGGGCCTCGTAGATATTATGCGTCAGCGGCTTCTCGCAGTAGACGTGCTTCCCGCGTCGTAGCGCCGCGACCGTCACGAACGCGTGGCAATGGTCCGGTGTGGCGCACAGGATTGCGTCGAGATTCTCCTCCTTGTCCAGCAACTCGCGGAAATCGACATAGTCCTTGCACTGGAACTGCGGATTGTCCCGCGAATATCGCTTCTCGATCTCCGCCTTGACCGGCAGCCGGCCCGCGACGCCCTTGTAGTACCACTGCTCGTAGTCCGCCTGATCCCGCGGATCGGCGATGGCGACAATCTGGGCGTCCTTCTCACCGAACAGGCCGCGGGCATTGGTTCGCCCCTGCCCGCCGCAGCCGATGATGGCGATATAGACCTTCTCGCTCGGCGCCACGAACTTCGCCCCGCCCAGCACAGATCGCGGCACAATCGTAAACGCCGCCGCAGCCCCCGCCGCCGCACCAATGAACTGCCTTCGCGTAACCTTCGAACTTACTCTGTTCATATCCGTCTTCTCACCCAATATTCACGACCTACCGCGTGACCGGCCCCGACATCACGACGACTCACGGCCTTGCGTCACCGAAAACCACGGCCCATGATACCACAGCCCGCGCACATCAACCAATACAAACGTGGATAGGCCGGACGGCACCCTCAAGCGAGACTTGGGGGCTTACCGAGACACGGGCCCAACCATCGCCGAGCCCGGCGGGCTTGACGATGCCACCCCCACCACAAGGCAGGCGCCCAGTCAGTAGGTGCCGCGCCCAAGCGCAGCTTGAGCGTACCGTCCCGAGCCACATGGCGATTTCACGCGAGCATGAGCAAAGCGATGCATTGACAACGGTACACCGGAGTTCTATTCTGCACACTGGAGAGGGACGCGGTAGCGACAACGTGGCTGGATGTGAGGAGAGCACGATGGCACAGGAACAAGCTGATGCCAGGACATATCACGCGTGGGTGAGGTTCGCGCTGGTTGTCTTGCTTGTGCGGTACTCCGTCGCTATGGGTGGCCAGCCATCTCCTGCTGACAGCCGGGGTTTTCGGCAGGAGAAAGGTATTGAGGCAGTGGCTGCGTTGGGCGTGCGGCAGGTGGTGTTTGCGACGCGGCTGGGGTATGACGATCCGCACTGGTACGCCAATATCGGGTACTACTGCGACGATGAGAATCAGAAAGCTTACGCGGGCAACGGCAAGCCGGATGAGAGCGGACTCCATGTGCTGAATGCTGCCACAGGGGAGGTCGGTACGCTGCTCGACGGCAAGGGCGGTAGTATCCGCGATCCGCATGTCCACTATGACGGTAAGACGATTCTCTTCTCGTACCGCCGCGCGGGAAGCGACTGCTACAACCTCTGCGAGATGCAGGCGGACGGCACCGGGTTCCGCCAAGTCACGCGCGGGCCCTTTGATGACTATGAGGCCATCTATTTGCCGGATGATGATATTGTCTTCGTTTCGACCCGGAGCAAGCGCTGGGTCGGCTGCTGGAAGACACAGGTGGGCACGTTGTTTCGCGGCGACCGCCAGGGCAGGAGTATCAGGCCCCTGTCGTTCAATCTCGAGCACGACAACACGCCGGCCGTCCTGCCGGATGGGCGCATTCTCTACACGCGCTGGGAATACGTGGATCGCTCGCAGGTCGGCTATCATCAGCTCTGGACCATGAACCCGGATGGGACCGGCGTGGCGACCTTCTTCGGCAATCAGCAGCACTACCCCCTGTTCATCGACGCCGAGCCGATCCCCGGCGGGGACGATCTGCTGCTGATCGACTCGCCGGGCCACGGCCGCACCGACCATCGCGGACACGTCTGCACCATCACCGCCCGGTATGGCCCGGACGACCCGAGAGGCTGCCGCCGAATCACGCCGAAACCAGCCTACAACGATCCCGCGCCTCTGGACGGCACGTCCTTTCTCGCGGCCTTCAATAAACAGATTCTCCTGGGGACATACGAGGGCAGTCTCACGGCTGTCGTGACCTACAAAGGCAACGCGAACGTGCATGAGCCGGTTCCGGTGCGGCCGCGTCCTCGGGAGAGCATCCCGACCGACCGCACGAATATCCGTGAGGCCACCGGCAGGATGATGCTGGCGGACGTCTACAGTGGGCGGAATATGGAAGGCATCCGACCCGGCGAGATCAGGAAGCTGCTGGTCCTGGAGATCCTGCCCAAGCCCGTGAACTTCAGCGGCGGCATGGATCTGACCTCGTGGCTGGGCACGTTCACACTCGAACGGGTCCTCGGCACGGTGCCGGTGGAAGCGGACGGCTCGGCCTATTTCGAGGTGCCCGCGGGGCGGCCGGTGTTCTTCGTCGCCCTGGACGCGAACGACCTGTCCGTCAAGCGGATGCAGAGCTTCACAAATGTGATGCCGGGAGAGACCCTCGGCTGCGTCGGATGCCACGAAGCACGGACGCAAGCCCCGCGTGCCGCAGCGCGTCCCAACCCGCTGGCGGTCCAACGGCCGGCAAGTCCGATTACGCCGTTTGCAGGATTGCCCGACGTGCTGGATTTCCGGCGGGACGTCCAGCCGGTGCTCAACGCTCACTGCGTCGCCTGCCATAGCTATGAGAATCCCAAGGGGCATGTCGTGTTGACGGACGACCTCGGCGTCTCCTGGTCGATCAGTTATTACACGCTGCTCGCCACCGGCCAAGTCGCGGACGGCCGCAACGGGCTCGGCAACCAGAGGCCGCGTACGATCGGATTCGCCGCCAGCAAGCTGATGCGCAAGATTGACGGCTCCCATTACGGCGTCTCCGTCACGCCCGAGCAACGGCGGACGGTCTGGCTGTGGATCGAGAGCGGCGCCCCCTACGCCGGGACCTATGGGGCCCTGCGCAACCTCGAGGACCAAACCCGCGAGGGTGTCGGGCACTTTGCGTTTGGCTCCGCGGTCCTGAACCAGCGTTGCCGGCAGTGCCACGGCCAGGGCCGGCAGGCCCCTCCTCTCCCGGTCGGCCTCTCGGAGCAGGAGCGAAACGAAATGGTCCGGGCCCTCAAGCTGGCTCCCTACGAGCGCATCATCCGCCCGGACGATTATCGCTTTTCCGCCCACGTGCTGCTGAACGTGTCGCGCCCGGAGCAGTCGCCGCTGTTGCTCGGTCCCCTGCCCAAGGCGGCCGGCGGCTGGGCCAGTTGCCCGGGAGGATTCTCAGGCACCCAGGACCCCAGCTACCAGAATCTGCTCACGGCCATCCGCAGTGGAAAGGAGCGTCTCGATGCGGTCCCGCGGTACGGCACCTCGCAATTCCGGCCGAACCGCCAGTATGTCCGGGAGATGAAACGGTTCGGCATCCTGCCCGCGCAATTCGACGCCGCCCACGATCCGCTCGACGTGTTCCGCATCGATCAGGAGTACTGGAAGCAGTTCTGGTACCACCCGGACGGCCGCAAGGGATGGTCCTATCTCGACTGATCCGGTGACGGGCCGGAGCCGACCGGCAAGTGCCGGGTAAGTGTGTGAGACTGCCGCCGGATGCTGTTACGCGGTGACATCCGACCAGGGACAGATCGGTTCACAAAGTGATGACCACGAGACCATTGTCGTTGCGGATTCCGTATTGCCTGAGTGGTCGCTTGGCGGGGCCTTTGAGATTCCGGCCGTCCAGGCTGTACTGCGACCCATGGCAGGGACAACGGATGTGGCCAGGCTTCTCATCGTAAAGGACCGTGCAGCCCATGTGGGTGCATATAGCACTCACGGCTTGAAGACGGCCGTCCCGGCTGTGCACCACGAGGATTTTGTCGTTGGTCCCTTTGGGCTCGACAAGGAGACTGCCCTCGGCCGCCACCAACTTCGTGGATTCCTCCTTGCTCAGGGCAAGCTGCTCCGGCTAATGTAAGATGGAGGACCGGGCCGCACCGGCCGGAGATTATGCCCCAGGGCAAACGCAAAGTCGCAAGACCTGGTGGGGTGGCAGCGTCAAGCGGAATCTTCGGAGCTTGGCTATGGCGGATTTCCTGTGCGAAAGACCATCGCCAAGGCCTTCGGCCTTGACGATGCCACC
>CAYHAJ010000375.1:0-15255 GCA_964354535.1 uncultured Pirellulales bacterium | reverse complement strand
GTGCCGAGGTATACCTGGTGCGAGGTGGCTTCGCGTCCGGGCCGCCAGTTCAGCTCGGCGGCAATGCTCACGCCGGTGGCTGCATCGGCGGGCATGGGCTCACGGGCACGGACCGGGACCGCGAAGAAGCGCACCTCGCTCAGGCCGGTCTGCGGCGCGGCGCCGCTCCAGTTGCCCTTGATCGTCAACTTGACGAACTTGGCCTGGACGCCGCCCAGGCTGACCGTGGTGTTGGGAGTATAGGTCGCCAGCCCGGGGGCCCGGGCGAATTCCGGCACATCGGCCACGGCCGCCCACGTCGTGCCGTCGGTGGAGTACTCGACCGTGACGCTCTTGGCGCCGAAACCGAGGTAAGGCTCAATCAACTGGTTGGAGTTCCACACCCACATTTCGTGCAGCTTGTAGACGTTGTCGAGTTCGCACTGGATCCAGTTCGGCTGTGCGCCGCTGCTGAGCCACATGGTCATCGGCTCAGTGCCGTGCTGGTCGCCGGTCAGACCCGCGCCGTTGACGGCCTTCTCCGGGCCCATGCCGACCTGGTAACTGGACGCGGTGGCGGTCACCGTCTTGATCGGATAGGCATACGGCTCCGTGGTGAAGCTCCAGACGTCGCCTTTGAGCACGCTGTTGTCCGGGGCCGCGTTGACCTCATCGACCCGCCAGTAGTACGTCCGGCCGAAGTCCAGCCGCCCGACGTCAAGGCTGCTCAGGTCGCGGGCCAGACCCTTGCCCTTGAGTACGGCGGGATCGCCCGCTTCGACGTCCTTCGCCACAGTGCCGAAATAGACATTCTGGGTAGCCGCATATTCGCCGGGCTTCCAGGCCAGAGCGGTGCCGACGGGGACATCGCTCGCGCCGAGGCTCGGCGCGGGGTTCGTCGCGAGACCTCGGTTGAACATCTTCGCCTTGCCCTCGTTCATGACCTGCGTGACTTCCGCCGCGGTCAGGGGGATGTTCCAGACGCCCACCTCGTCGATCACTCCATCCCAGGCAAACCCTCGTGCCGCATCCAGCTCGCCCACCCACAGCGGCGCCGTGCTCTTGTCGACGACCGTGGCCGGATGGGTGGTGCTGGATTCCAGGACGCCATTGACGTACAGCTTGAGCTTCTCGGTGCCGGTGGCCTTGCCGTCGAAGACGAAGGCGAGGTGGTACCAGGTGTTGTCCGCGATGACGGTCTTGGACAGGCCGATGTTCCCCGCCGTGTTGATATGATTGATCCGGCCGTTCACCAACCTGCCGGTGTAGACGAACAGGTTGTAGGCATCGTTGTCGAGATTCGCATTCCTCTTGGAGACAATGGACATTCCGGCCGTTCCAATATGGCTCGCGACATTGCGCGGCAGCACCCAGGCTTCGATGGTCAGCGCCGACATCCCCGACAGCTTGGCGGCATTCTTGACCTCCAGAATGTTCGCGTTGTTGCCGTTGAACTGCACGCCCTTGCCGAATTTGCCGTCGGCGGTGCTGAGCGTGCCGCGGACCGTCGTAGTCGTCGGATCGGCGGACAGATCGACGGGCTTCGTGGCGTCCTCCAGGGGCAGATAGAGCACCAGCCCTTTCGGGTCCGGGCCCGCGCCCAGAAGCGTGGCATTGAGCAGCAGCAAGAGAGCACAACCCCAGTAGGCCCGGGTGAGTTTCACGTTGGCGCAGCAGCGGGACATGGACATGGCAATCCTCCTTCCTGTGTAGTTGTCGAGAGGGCAGACCCGTTAACACGGGCGGCCATCCGCTATTACTGTACCATTTCCGCCCCGGTAGTTGTCAAGTGTTTTCCCGACCCGGCCTGCCCGTCGGCAAAGGCAAAGGTGTTCTTGTTGCTGTGCCAGAGGGCCACCGGATCGATGAAGACGGAGTCCCCGATCAGGCCGTTGTTCCATTTGTATCCGAACCACCAGGAGCCGATGTTGAACGAGGCATTGCGGGCGGCTTCCTCGACGAAGACATATTTGCTGCTGGGGACTTTGATGTCGGAGATCTTCTTGTAGGCGTACAGATTGCTTTCGAACTTGCCGTTCATGGGATCGCCATCAGAAGCGCAATGACGGCAATCACCACCAGCAGTTCAATGAGAGTAAAACCTTTTTGCCTTTCCATCGTGTGCTCCTCGGATGGCTCTGCGCGACGACACGTCGGCTCATACCAGTTCATGCTACAAGCCCGTTCTCAGGTGTGTCAACCAAGGGCTCTTCTCTCAAGCTAAGGGCAAAGCGCCCGTATCAGGTACTCTCTTCGGATACTCGCCTGGCGGCCTTCTTTTGCCCTCCTACTTTTGCCTTCTTACCTCTTTCCCCTGGCAGCGGTCCATACGGTCGGCGAAGTCCCGCAGGAAATCTCCGCGCCACTGGCTCACCGTCCGCGCGCCGATGTGCGGCCCCTCCGCAACCTCCGGCGCCGGGTTGTCCGTCCACCAATGGGGCAGCCGCGGTGACGGTCGCTGTGCGGCGGCGGGCGGCGGCCGGAAAGATGTCACCACGCCGGCTTTGCCATCGAGCGCCGGCACGTTGCTGCGCATCGTGTAGCTATAGGTCTTCGCATCCTTCGGCGCGAACCAAAAGTGCATCACACCGTCCATGCCCACCGCTCCCGCAGACTCCTGGTTCTCGATCACCAAGCACGCTTCCGGCCGTGCCGGTGGCTGTTCTCCAAGCGGCAGGGCCAGTTCGAAGACGCCAAACTGCTCGATCCGGTCCTCCGGGCCGGTGAGCCTTCGGAACACCGTGTGCGGCCGCTCCCAGGCCCGGACGAAGCGCCCGCCCCAACTGGGTTGCGACGGGTCTTCGGGCGTGCCGTGCAGCAGGTAGCCGACGGAGGGCGAGTCCCCCATCTTGAGAGTGCCACCGAGCTGCGCCGCGAAGAAATCGCCCAGGCTACCGTGGCCCGCGACATGCGCAGCGACGAACGCCTTATTGCCCCACTGGCCCTCCTGGTTGCCGCCGACGAACCAGCCGCGATAGGTGGCATTGGCTTCGATGATCCACAGCCGCGGATGGTGGGTCGCAAGGTACTGATACGCATCGACGCTCCACTTCTTGTTCGGCCCGCCGATGAAGTAGACGCGGAGTTTCGCTACGATGTCGGGCGCATCATGCAACGCCTGGGCAAGATCCTCGATCCCGCCCCACACCAGGACCCAAAGCGGTCGCGGGTCGTCGCGCCGCGCGCACCGAACGATCCAGTCGGAGCCTTGCGTCGGTGCCCCGAATCCCTGATAGCCCGCGCCGTCGATGGCCCCCTCTTTCGTGATAGCCCGCAGCGCATCCGGCGTGGGGTATCTATTGGAGTATGTTCTCAGGCAGGCATAGTCGCGTTCGTACAGGTCGATCACCTGAAGAATATGCTCCTTCCGCCCCGGCCCATACGGCGAGGAGACCAGCCCCTCGAGATCGAAACGGTCGGCATAGACCAGCAGATGGACCATCGACTGAAAATCATCGGGATCGGTGCCGCCAATATCCGTGGAGACAATCACCCGGTGCTGCCGCTCGACCGGGGCGCCGTCTATCCCTTGCGCAGCACACCATCTCCCACCGCCACAGAGTCCCAACAGCACGATGGGCAGCACAATACCTTTCTTCATTCTCATGCCCGACCCTTACCGCCTTATCTCCGAGCAACTATCGGACGCCATCCCCGACTCTCTGCTAAAGCCTGATGTAAGGTCCGGCCCTGGAAGTCCCGCTATCATACCCACGGACCGCCGGGTTTCCAGAATTTCGAGAAGGGTCTTTCTTGTCCGGCGGCGTGCAGAGGCTCCAATAGAAAGGCCCGCAGGTCTTGAACCACATTGCGCAGATCAGCCGGTGCGTCGGTGAGCACGTTGCGTCTCAGGAACGCGGCCCACTGCGTCTGCTTCGTTCCGTCCGCAGCAAATTCGTCTGTAAGGGCAGTCGGCACACCTTGCGGGAGGGCCGTGTCACGTCGTGCGAATGTGACACCTATGGCGGCTGACAAGGACGTGCCGTCGAACGGAAAGTGTTTCGACAACATCCACATATCATAGAAATCCTTCATCCGACTGAGGGCCATGTCGAACGCCACCAGCGCCTGAAGCTTTTCGGCAATTACCGCCTCACGAGGATACGCTCTGATCCGGGGCGCTGGCAAATTCAGCAAGGCGGGATAGTCGAGTTCCGCCGGTTCCGGCGTCACAGCATCCCCGAAGCCTACATCGATCTGGAGATTCAGACGGGTATTGCCCAGTCGGGCAGGCAGCTTGATCCGCTTACCAGGATAGTTCTGTGCTTCTCGAATCTCCGCAATGCTGATGGCGTGTTCGTCGAACTCCAGACCATCCGGCTCAACCGGTGTGCCGACGATTTCCCCGAACGTCTGTTTTAGCGCCGCGTCCGAAGAGTCACCGATTCCCAGCCGATCAAGGTCGCGGGTGGGCCGGTGGGGCTGGCCGGTCCATGCCGTGAAGAGCATCGCTCCCTTCAGGATAAACCGGTCCTTGTGCCGGGAGCGTCCCAAACGGTACAGAAACCGTTCGAGTGCATAGCGGATGAGAACGAGGTTGGGGTCTTCCTTTCGTTCTCTGGCCTTGTTCAGCAGTCGCTGTTGGACCGATTGTGCGAGATGGTGGGAAGGCTCCGGCATTACGAAATGGCCTCCAGGTACGGCCGCATCACGGCCGTCACGCGGCAGACCTTGGCATACCGCCAGAGCTGTTCCTGCGTGCACTTTTTGGTCCGCAGGCCGTCGCGGAGGGCTTCCAGAGCCACATCCAGGCCAATCTTATGGCGGTACTTGAAGCAGTCGGCCACGGTCTTGGCCGGGTTGTATACCTGGACCTGAACCGACTCGATGCGATGGCGTTCCACCCCCTCGGTAAGAGCCTGGCCGGAGAAGCGCAGGATGCGTAGCGGCGGATACTCGACCTTTGGACGACGGACATCCCGGCCCAGCGCGATCCAGACTTCAAACGGATTCGCCGTGCCGATCTCGTGGAATCGCAGGGCGGACAGGAGACATACCACCCCTTGGGGAACCCGCTTGGCGGCTTGGGCCAAACCGGTATGAGCCGAGAGTTCCGCGTCGGCCGGGACATAGACGTCCCGCCCGACCCGCACGAGCACGCCCGTCGCGCAAAGCCGACGCAGGTACTCTGGATGAATTCCGGCTTCGCGCAAGTCCTTCACCCGGAGGACCCGCTTGCGCCGGGCCAGGGCCAGCGCCCGATCTTGCATGGTCGTCATCGTAGCACCGTGTTGTGTATAAATGTCCACATATGACTATATCTGTGTACATTTATACACATCCGGCGCATCCCTGTCAACGCCAATCGAAAGGACGCCAGTGATTGTTCGGACGGCTACCCACCGCCTCCTTGCCCAGCAAGCCCTAATTGTTAATTTGAGGGCTGGCCCCGAAGTCACACCCGACGCTTCGCATACCGCGCACGATGAATCTGCCCACGCGAGTTCCTAACCGAATAATTCCTAATTCCAGATGTGACCCCGTAAAGCCCTCAGCGCAGCGTCGTGTTCGCCGACCTACCGCCTTCCCGCGACAATCTGCATGACCGCCTCTATAGTCACTGCCGCCCAGCCTTCGAATATGCACATCGCCCCCGCTGCCTCCAAGCGATCTCTGATCACCTTGTTGCTCACAGCGGGCACTGCAATCACAAAGGACCCCGCAGAAAACGCGGCTGTTACTCCATTCGGCGAATCTTCGAACACTAGTTGTTCTGAAGGGCTGATTTCCAGGCGTATAGCTGTCTCGCGATAAACCGCTGCGGCCGGCTTCGGCTCCAGAACGTCTTCAAGGAATACTTTATACTGGTCTACGAAGTACTCCGCCAATCCGGCTGCTTCCAGAAGAGCGTTGCCTTCCTCACGCGGCGTAACCGACCCCAAGGCCAAGCGGTACCCTCGCGCCCTCGCCTCACCGAGGAAACGAAGAGCGCCTGGCCGCGGTTCAATAGGAAGGCCCGATTTCACTCTTTGGTAGTGCTCACGCATTCGAACGACAATATCATTAACAGTCATCGCTGTCCCAGAGGCATGTTGCAGCTCTGCCGCAACGGCGCTGTCGGGCCCGCCGACAAATGAAGGGAATCGCTGTCTCGCCTCGTCCAACGTAAGAGTGAGCCCCAACTCGCGCGCCGTTGTGAGATGACCGAGGTGGTGGGCGAGCTCGAGGTCAACTAGAGTTCCCTCCAGATCAAATGCCATCCCTATCATGCTTATCTGAATACCTTTCGATCAAGAGTGGCCTTTTGCCTTAGGTCGGCAGCGCTGATGTCGAGCCTTACAGGGGGTAGATCCTCGCAAAGCCGAATCTGCTTCGGGATCGTACCTGTCGACAAGTGCTTCACCTGCGTGATCTCCACTATGAACTGGAAATACGGTGCGCCCTGCAATATATCAACGAGTTCACGCAACTGCTTGATATGGAGTTGGTTCAGCAAAAGTGACACCGCTTCAGTTCCTGCGCCATGCGCGCCGGCGAAGATCAAGATGTCGCCGCCGGCAGCGGTACGCGGAAGTCGTGACAGCAACAAGAAATCACTCCTGAGTTTTTCGCCGTCCAGGTAGCCTTTTGGGCGCCACGGTCGTAAATCGCTGCTACCTTTCCATGTCCAAATCAACTTGCGGGTCTTCTCAGCCAGGCGGCCCGCCTCCATCATAGACACAACTTTGACTTTGGGAGCCACAAGATCTTCGCCAAAGATGTATTTCACAGCGTCGGGACGAAGGAATGTCCTGTACTGCTGTCTTGCTTCGTCATTGCTGAGCGAAACGGAGGGAAGATAGGTTCTGGCAAAGCCATTAGTCTTCGGACTGCCAGTACAGATCAATCGACGTGAGACGGTCAGGTTTGACGGAAAGAACAAGGTCTCTTGGTAAGCTGCCTTCTCAGGAACAAACGGCACGAACGCTCTGATAGCGTGCAGCTCATGGGGATAACCACGACCGACGTACGGGGCCTGCGGCTGTCCTGCTGCGGGCCGCCAATCCGTGCCCGGATGGAACAAGAAGTCTCCGCGATTAAGGAACAACTGTCTGACAAGTTCATGGCGTTCGCCTTGCCGTTCAAAGTGGTCTATGAATGTCTTTAGGCCCCATTTCGTGGAACCAATCACAGCGCGCATTACAATCTCAAGACCTTTGATCGCTGAGAGCAATTGCAGAGAAGACACGATATTGTCCGTCATATTAGCACTCGTTAACACCGGAGGAATCAAGTCTCAGGTACGCGGCGAAACCGGGGCACAGCCACCTATTGTCGTCCTGTCTCATCTACTTTTCTCTCGTCCCTTGCACTCCCACAGCCATCCCACTCATTTCGACCTCGCCAAATCTGTCCGGCGTACAAGAACCGCCAACCACTGCGTCGCAGCTTCATCCGGGGTATTTCTCAGCGGAAGAGTATGCCAAAAGCGAGCAAGAAAGGCAAGAGAGAAAGGCAAGAGTAAAAGGTTAAAAGTAAAAAGTGACAAGTGACAGGTGACAAGTAAGAGCACGGTGGGCGGCCGCAGAAGTTGTCAGTTGACGGTTCCCAGTTCCCAGCGGAAAGAAACACCAGTTTCACCGCGAAGACACCGGGGTCGCAGAGCAATCCAGAAGGAAGACTCGGTGCTCTCCGTGTCGTTGCGGTGGAGAACCGGTAGGCGGTTGGCAATCGGCGTCTATCGACGTTCCTCAGTGGTGGAACGGTCGCGGGCCGGGGTCAGCGGTTGGGGGGCGACAACGGCAAGCGGACCGCGGGGAGGGGCCTCGGGGGCTTGCGCATGTGGTCGCGGACGCGGTCGTAGTCGCGCCATTCCTCCTGGGGCTCGACCGCCTGGCCCTTCGAGCGGAAGACCTTCGGCACGGCCCATCTCCAGTGCTCGACGTGGCCGTCGGCGAAGGAGAGATTGCACCCGTCGTGGTGCCGGTTGGCGGGCAGATCGAACCAAATGCCGTCAAAGGGTTCCCCCGGCACCGGAATCCCGAAAAGCGAATCCGTGATCTGGTCCTCGTGCACATCGACGAAGACGAACAAATCGGCGGGCTCGGGAAGCCGGATTTGGGTGAGGTTCTGGAACGTCGGGATGTCGGCCAGGATCCGCCCGAAGCTGATGCCGGTGACGGACTGGCTCATGTTGTAACTGCGCGTGTGCCGCAGGTTCGAGCCGGGCACGCGGGCCTGGTCCGCCGGGCAGTGATAAATGGCAGTCGAGCGGTTGTACTGGAACAGGTAGCCCCTTTCGATATTCGCCGTATTGACGTCCGTGCGGGCGTTGCCGGCGCACCACGTCAGCCGCAGATCCAGGCCGGGGATCGGCGCGCCGGTCGACAGATCGTAGACCGACAGGTTGGGCGGCAGCGTGCCGCCATGATCGTTGGCATACATCAGCCAGCAGGTCTGGAGTTGCCGGAGATGGTTCAGACAGGCCATGCTCTGGGCGAGGCTCCTGGCCCGCGACAAAGCCGGGAGTAATACCGCCATCAGGAGGGCGATAATAGCGATGACCACCAGCAGCTCGACGAGCGTGAAGCCGCCGTCTCCCTGGAGCCGGGATATCCCGTTGGACTTCATAGCCTGTACTCCTGCACGGCACACCCCTATGGTACCCGAGCCCGGCATCCGACTGCAATAGTCACGACGGCATGCCGGAGGCGTGGGAACAAGGACGGGGCCTGAATCCCGCCGATCCCGATGATCGAAACCCCGATCCGAACGGGGCGGGATACACGAACCTGGAAATCTACCTCAATTCCCTGATTCCGCTGCCCGCGCAGTAGCAGGGAATTCACCGGCACTACTTGTGAGAACTCGGAGATCGAAACACCAGCTCCGCCACCTCGATCCAGCCACCGCCTTGCTCGGGGGCCTGACGGTTCGCATGACGGGGTCCGCTGACCCGTGCGATAAAATACCGCCCTGCTTCTTCCACAATCTCCGGCGCATGGACGTTTTCCAGCTCGGCGAACCAGGCCCTGTCACCCGAGGGGAACCTCTGGGGCGTTGGCGAGAAGTAGACCGTGGTCAACGAGGGGTAGTCAAACCTGCGATTGCGCACGAACAGGTAATAACCCTCCGGCCGGTGGACCACGAAGGGGGATTCCATGCGCGAATGCTCCGTGACATGGCTGGTGTCGACATGAGCCGGTTCCGCCGCGCCCCACTCGCGCAGATCGCGGGACGTCCGCACCGCCACGCAACTCCGCCAGAGGCCGTCGATCTCCAGCGCCTGACACGAATAGTGGTAGAAGACCTCGTCCACCCGGATGATGCATGAATCCCGGGCATCCTGTTCCTCGAACGCCAACTCCACTTGGTTGGGCCAGTGCAGGGGATCGCGGGTGCGCACGTGCAGGTTGGTTCCGTTCGGGCGGCGGTAGAACATGTGGTACTCGTTCTCGTGGTAGACCACAAACGGCGCGTGTTTGCGCGGGCTCAGGTTGCCCGAACGCCGCGTACCGATCCACGCCGGCAAACCCTCGAACAATGGCGCGCGATTGGCGAAGCGCCGGCGCAGGTTCTCGCCCGTGCTGTGGAAGAAGCGCAGTTCGCTTTGCGCCTCGCCCGTGCCCATGATGCCGATGGCGTGCCACAGGCCACTCTGATCGCGGAACAGACAGAAGTCATTCAGGTGGTTCTCGGGATATTCGACGATCCGGAACGAATCGGACCCGATGGTCGGTACCAGGGCACCAGAAGGCTGTCCACCGGTCAAGGATGGCGAACCAACCGGGTGGATTACCCGCTTGCCCTCGCTGGTGAAGCAGCATGGGTCCGTCGGAGGCACGTACCACGGTCCGGCCGCCAGTGTCGCCTTCAGGGCACCTGAGAACACCAGCAGCGTCACCCACATCATTGCGATTCGTACTTGCCGATCGAGTCTCATGATTTCTCCGAACCGTGAACTGATAAAGCTGTAGCTCAGTGTTGTCATTCCCGCGCAGGCGGGAACCCAGGTTTTCCCCGGCTGAGGAACAATGGATCTGGCGCAGCCTCATTCTCCCCCTTCCCTCTTCGAACGATCCCACCCGCGAAGATGGACCGCGAACTTTTAGCTCTCCCCCGTAACAAGTATCTGATACTGGCCGGTTCGTCTGTTCAGTTCTCCCGGAACTCACCCCTGTGAAGATGAACTATGCGGCCAGTTTGAGGAGAGCGTCCGTCTCGCACGTTAAGGCAAGAGTAAAATTCCCCGTGGCAAGCGCAGCAACGGCTTTCTCCAATTTCGCATCCTTGACTCCTATCCCGCCAATGCGCTTTCGCAACGAATTCATCGTGACGAGATCCTTTCGACGCGTCGCCAAGTGCAATTTCAAGACCAGAGATAGATACTGGGCATGGCAATCATGCAGGTCGGGTATCTCCGACAGAATGCCATCAACTTCGAGAATCCTGCCTTCTCTAAGGAAACATAATGCCGCTGCCATGCGGAGGATAGCTTTCTCTTCCCCGGCGGCAATAGCTCTGGGGAGTTCTTCCACAAGGTCCTTTTTCGCATCTTCATACCGCCGAAGCTTGAAAAGCAGAAGACCTCGATAGTAATGGCGCACCCACTCCTGCCAAGAACGGCCACCACTGCTTTCGGGCAAATCCTTTAGCCCTTCAAGCTCCTGACCGATCAGACCGAGAATTGATCCTCGGACGAATCGAGCCTGCATTGCGAAGGGGTACTCCTGTATGATCTCATCCGCAACGGCGTACGCCTCCTTGAATTCCTCCATAAGCTTCAAAACGTTGCACAAGCCTAGTCTATAGAAGATTCTATCTCGGTACCCTACGTCTTCTCGACCTATTATTCTACGATAAATCCCCGATGCATCCTCGAGTCTTCCTTGACTCTTTGCGATTTCTGCCAGTCCTGCTTGAGCTCGAGCGACGCCTTGGGCGAATTCCGTCACTCCCCCTTCTGCCAGATCGATCAGTTCCATGTAAGTGGCTTCTGACTCATCTGTATACCCCATCCTTCGGAGATTATCCGCAAGAGCTGTACGCACCGCGGCCTTGGCGCTCCAATCCGGTATGGCTTTATAGGCGGAGATGGCTTTTTCATACTCCCCTTGCTGCGAGTAGACGTCGGCTATGGACGATTTTGCCACATCGCTTTGCCCGAGTTGTTCTGCTCGAGCGAAAACCTTAAGTGCTTCCTCGTAGTTGCCCACGCGCTTCAGGTGATCGCCGTACTGGATAAGAGTCCACCCATCGAGGGCATCCAACTCCCGGGCTTTTTCGAGGCAGACAGCCTCAAAGTCCATCCTAAACATGTCGGCACAGCGCTGGGCAATATTGCAGAGGGACTTCACCGCATGAGTCTCTCCACCTGAACAGGACGTCTGCTCTCGGATTAATTCATCGAGAAATCTCCTAGCTCTCGCGTCACGCCCTTCAGAAATGGCCTTCGCAATGGCGTCAATCTGCTTCTTCACTCTCTCAAAGACCTCACGATCGCCCGTCGTGCGTTCTGGCCGATCGGGAGACACGGGTTCGGTCTCTTCCGCCGAGCCGACCGGTACTGATAGTTCCTGTCCCTTCTTCGGGAATAATTGACGCGAGAGTTCTCCTCCTATTGTCTGTATTCCAGATCGAGAGTTTGGCGTGGAAAAGTCGAACACTAGAAGATTCCAGGCCGCCAGGAATTCCCGTGCGCTTCCGGCTCTAAGAAGTACCTTCACCTTGCCTTTCTCCACCAGCGTCGCCCAGATTACCTCCCTCGATTCCGAGAAGTTGCTGAACGCTGTTTCCACTAGGCTCAGCCAGAGGTCGGTTAATCTGCGGAGCAATGGCTGCAGGTCAGCCATTTCATTGAGAATGGATGCCACCGCCGAGCAGCCGTAGCTCAGAGCTGACTGAGCAACGCCGACCGGCGAGTATTGGTCGGCCAAGGGGGCAACGAGAAGGCGACCAAGGACTCGCTCCGAAGATACTCGGGAGCCAAGAATCTCCTCAACGTGCTCCAGAACCCTTTTTTCGAGAGACTTCTCAAGTCCACAAATTGCCTCACGAAGAAGGGAAACATTCCGAGCGAGCCAGTACTCCTGGGTAGCTGCCTCCAGAATATCCTTTTCATCCGAGCCTCCGATCTCCTCCCAGTCTTGTGCCGTCGAATACAGGTACTGGACCTCGACTGGATCCTGCTCCTCACCTCCGACTATGTCGAAGGCGACATACTCTCGAGTCCCATGTTTTGGGAGGAGAAGGACTCCCGCACTGTTCGATGATAGCCCGATCATTTCGTCTTCCCCCTTGTACGATTGAACCTGGAAACGGCGATATCCAGATCCAACCTTTCCTCTTTCCTCAGCTTCTTCCGAGGTGCTGCCACCAGGGATTCAATGGCGTTGGCGTCAAAACCTCCATAGATATGAGCTTCAACGAAATCGTCCCTGTCGCGGTTCTGACCGTCCGAATGAAGAAGGATCGCCTGCCAATCGGATTCAGTCTGTCCGGCTGAAAGGTGGTCAGCCAACTTTGCCAGAACAAGATTGTGGCGGTGTGTCCAACATGCCATGTAACCGGCAGGCAACTTGCTTCCTGGGATGATGTGATGATCCTTGACAAACCTATAACTGTTCGACTCAAGGAAAGACGTCCGCCTGTCTATGGTGACAGAGCGTAGCCTACAGTGAACATGACCGTAGGTGGGTAGTCCTGCTTCCGTCAGAGACAACGCACCATACACTATATGATCCGCGTAGCTTCCGAACAATAAGCCGCCCACCGCACATCGCTGTTGATCATTGTCGGGACCCGCAGGTCTGCGCGCGTTGGCACCGACCAACCGCTCATAGTTCGCGTATAGAGAACTGGGGTCTTCGAATAGTCTTCTCGCTATCCCGGCTGACATAGAGACAACGACGCCAGATCTCTCCTTTATCACAGCTTCGAAATCGTTGAACTCCTTCAAACAGCCATTCCTGCCGATTCGCGAACGAGACGCCTCACACCTTCTAAGCAAAGCTTGCACATTCTCCTCAGTGAGGCAACGTCGAACATTCGGGGCACCCGCATCAGCTTGGCACGTGGGGCAATGGCGCAGCGTGGCCGAAAGGGAAGCACCACACACTTCGCACGTATCCTGAGGGCTAGGTGCCGATAAGGACGTCATTGATGCCTCCTTCGCTGCGTGCCGCGGAGGCTCGTCTTACGGTTGAAAGGAGTTCCACGCCTTCTTCGAGCATCTTCTATAGATCTGGCGGATACCATAATTCCCTCGCCTGATCCTCACCGTCACCCGTCGCAGCCTGAAAAGGCGATTCCAAGCAAGGTATTATGACGGAAATTGCCCAAGAGGGCAACAGGAAATGGGCAGAAAATACTGCCCAGCTTCAGAGCATAGCTTTCGCGCAACCGGCAGTTCCTGCAACAATCAGAGCGCCTCGTTTGTTTTTATACCCTTGAGGCCTGGCGCGTGTTCGAAGTGCCGTTGGATTTCTTCGCGCATATGGTGATGCCTTCTTCCTTAATCGCCCGATGAATTCCGAAGCGGCCGGCCTTCAGGTCGGCTTCTTCCGCAAAGAAAAAGAGTACCACCGTGTCGTATTCCAGGCTGAGGTCAGCGCCAAGTTGGCTGGTGCGCTCGTGCTCGGCGAAGCGGCTGGGGATCGCGTCCAGGACGACGGCAATGTCGATATCGCTGTCCGGCGTCAACTGGTCACGCGCAGCGGAGCCGTAGAGATACACCGCTCGCAGGCGGTTGCCATAGATTTGCGCCAGACCGCGCCGGGCCTGGGCCGCAATTTCCAATGCCTGTGCCCGTGTCGTTACCATATGATTCCATCATAGCCCCCCTGCCGTTCCGCAACAACCGAAAAGGTTGGCGGTGGGCGTAGCCCACCCTGCCGGCTCACTGAAAGACGTTTCCAGATGCTTCGGGGGGCATAATGCAAATCAGGATGACCAAAAGAGTTATGTCTCGCGCAAAGACGCCAAGATCGCAAAGGCAAGGGCATTGGAATGCTGTCTTCTTGGCGCTCTTGGCGTCCCTTCGACTTCACTCAGGGCAGGCTTTGGCGAGAGGAGATCTTGGTTTCGGCCGCAGGCGGGGCCGGCCCAATCGGCAGATTGCCGCGCTACACTGCAAAGACGCAACATCTTGTTTTCCTGACAAGAAGGCATTAGAGCCGAAGAAAACGAAAGAAGACGAAAAAAGGGACGGACCCTACAGGCCTACCTCGGTTGCTTCCCCTTTTCTTTCGCTTTTTTTTCGTTTCTTTCGGCTATGGTGGTTTTGGTTGCGGCCGAAGGCCGCGCTGGGCTCTCCGCAGTTCTTTCGCCCCTACCGGGACTGCCTTTGTTTCTTGCCCTTGTTCCCCAGGATGAATCCCTGGGCTATGGTCTGGGTCCCCAAACGCGAAACTTCGCGTTTGGTGGGGCTCCCAGCCGCGGAATTATGCGGCTGGGGACCCGGGTCCCTCTTTCGCCCTCCGGGCTGGGTGGGTCCGGTGGCGAAGAGTTTCTACAGTATTTTAGATTTTTGCACAACATACAGGCGTCGAGAAGCGTCTTCTTATAGATGAGCAGCCGCCGGCGGAGGCGGCCGTGACGACGGGTTGGGCGAACGAACGAGACTTCGCCCAGCCGCCCGCTTTGGGATTCTGAACCGCGGAGGGCACAGAGAGCAGGGAGAAGACAAGAAGGTGACCGTGCGAAACAAAGCCAATTTACCGCCGGTCGGGATATCCCACCATTCCACTATTCCATCGTTCCAAGGACCCGACCCGATGCCGGTTGTACAAACAAAGCCAATTGGCAGAGTCCGGGAGCGGCAGGCCATGCCCCGCGAACAAACAAAGCCAATTTGGGGAAGCCCGGCTGGCATCCGGGGGGCGATTGTGCAAAACAAACCCAATTTCGGGGAGTTGGCCGGTTGGACCCGGGACCGGTTGTACAAACAAGACGCGCCCGACAAAAGTCGGGATCAGCCGAACCGATCCTCGATATTCGCCCAGAAACGCGGGTCGACATCCGACTCGGCGACTTTTGTCGTGGGCGTCAAACAAACCCAATCTTGGGGAGCCCGGCGGGAACTGGGGGCCGGTTGTGCGAAACAAGACGCGCCCGACAAAAGTCGGGATCAACCGAACCGATCCTCGATACTCGCCTGGAAACGCAGGTCGAAACCCGGTTTGGGGACTTTTGTCGTGGGCGTCAAACAAAGCCAATTCGCTCCAAGCGGGCAGGGAAGACCATCGCCAAGGCCGGAGGCCTTGACGATGCCACCCATCACAGGGGGACAAGCGTGCGAAACAAAGTCAAAAGGCAGTAACCGGTAGTCGGTAGCCAGTAGTCGGTCGGAAGACCGCC
>CAYHAJ010000374.1:0-11048 GCA_964354535.1 uncultured Pirellulales bacterium | reverse complement strand
GTCAACGATCTGGACAACGTGCTCTATGAGATCTCGAATGAGGACCGCGGCGGCCCGGAGAATACCGCCTGGCAGACCCACATAATCCGATTCATCAAGGGCTACGAGGCGGGTAAAGCCAAACAACATCCGGTGGGCATGACCCAGCAATACCCGCAAGGGAATGAGGCCGCCTTATTAGCGAGTCCTGCCGATTGGATTTCGCCCGGCGCCAAGGTGCCCGTCTCCGACGGCCGCAAGGTCATCCTCAATGACACCGATCACTCCTATTTCTGGATCGGCCTGAAAAAAGACGGCATCGCCGCCCAGCGGGCCTGGGTCTGGGAGAACTTCACGCGGGGCCATCAGTGTCTGTTCATGGACCCCTATCTGGACCCGAGCCACGATCCGGGCCGCAACGCTCCGGCCGGCGGCCGGCCCGACCCCTACTGGGCCCCGCTGCGCGACGCGCTCGGTCGGACACGTGCCTGCGCCGAGCGTATGAATCTGGCGGCCGCCGTCCCCCACGGGGAACTGGCCTCGACGGGCTTTTGCCTCGCCCATCCGGGCACCGAATATCTTGTTTACCTGCCCCAGGGAGGCGAGGTGACGGTAGACCTCCGGGCCGCGGCGCGGCGGCTGGCCGTGGAGTGGCTGCCACCGGCTGAAGGGGCTGCGATCCCCGGAGAGCCGGTCGCCGGTGGCGACCGGCGGACCCTCAATGCACCCTTCGCAGGCGACGCGGTTCTGTATCTCAAAGGCCAGTGAGAGGGACATGGTCCCGCCGCAAGCCCCTCGCATCAGTACCGCCGCAGCCTGGGGGCGGGCCGGCGCAGTCGCCCGGCAGGAGCGGCAGACTGGCGCTGGCTACGGTCGCCCGCGGGAGCCCGAGCCGTAGTCGGGCGCGGGCCGCGATCTCCCGATGGATTCCCTGCCGCTTGGAGCCATTGCTGGATCTTCTGGGCGTATTCGGATTGGGGGAATATTTCCTTGTCCTCGTAGCCACAGGTCCGCGTGGTCTGGGACTGCGCGATTTCCCGGGCGATCTCGTCGGCCGATTGCGTCTGCCCCGTGATTTGGCCCCGCCTGAGCATCTCGCCCGCGAACGAGGGGTCGAGCAATCCCGGGATGCCAAACGACAGCCGGTGCTCGTCGAGCGGTTTGAAGAAGACGTATCCGGTGAAGATGTCCTGATATTTCTTGCCGAGAGAAAAGGGCACCGCGAAGTAGTCGAACTCATCGTCTCCGAAGGGCGAGCCCTGGAAGTTGAAGCCGAGGCTCGGATGGCCCAGCACGGCGAACGCCGCATCCCATTTGCCGTCCTGGATGGCGGAAATGACGGTCCGATTGTCCGTGGAGCCGGGCATCAAGCGGACGTTGTTGATCATCACGTTGGCCACCTTACCCGGGTACGCCGCCAACAGAAAGCTGGTCACGTTCTCCACGGTCTTGCTGGCCCCACCCTGTTGGAGGAGAAGGTGGGGAAAGGCGTGGCGGTAGTTCATGATGACCAGGGCCTTGCGGCGGCCGGGAGACTGGCGGATCTCGTTGAACTTCTCTTTAACGTGGTTCGCCATGACCTGATCGCGCTGACCCAACTGCTGGCAGAGTTCGCGGTAGGATTCCTTCGTGATACTGGTCCAGTCGCAGTCCATGTCACAGGGGTAGATGTGCACCCGCAGATCCTTCGCCAAGGACCGGTTGAGGTCGCGGACCTTCCGGTAGAAATCGTAGATGTTGGTCCGGTTCGAGGGGCCGCTCCACTCGAAAGCCCTAAAAATGTGGTCCAGCTTCTCCTTGGCCTGCGGCTCGGTCAGGCCGTCATCCGTCAGGAACGTCTCGACGGCCGGCCGGAGGGCGCGACTGCCGTTTTCCATGAAGATGTGTCCGGCCTGCTGCTGAAACCACGGGTCGGCCGCCAAAGCGGAAATCAGGTCATACTGGGTGACTTCCGGATGCGAGCGCTCGCAGAGCACGACAAGATCGTAAGTCTGGAACAGACCCACGAGATAATCGACAGGCGTTTGCTTTTGCTGTTGCAGGAATTGGACATAAGGATCAATCGCCTTATTATGATTGGCGAGGGGGGCTGCACCTCGGACGCCGGCGGTTTGCGCCAGCAGGGCGGCGGTACACACGGTGGCGTGCCACAGAGCCTTCTTCATTTCGATTTCTCCCATATCTAATTGGTCGTGGTGGAATGGCCTGGATGTGCTTCCCGGGTCGGTTCTCTTGGGGTGGTCGTCGGGAGAGCGGAAATATTCACGGATTGGGGGTGATTCCGTCGGACCGGACGGCGTGCGCCTTTTGCCTACATGGGCGTAAGGCGTTCATTGGAGCGTAGGCTTTGTGGCATGAACCATTGGCCCGCTCGGCAATTAGTATTGTTAGATGAAGCATGGCAGTAAAATTGTACCGACAACCTGAATTGAAACGACCTATCATGCTGTGCGCCTGGTCCGGCATCGCCAACGTCGGTCTGGTCGCCGTCAACACGATGCGTCGTTTCATGCGCGCCGAAGAGTTTGGACAGATCGAGCCGTGCGGCTACTTCGATCCTACTCATGTGGTGATTGCGAGCGGGCTGATTGAGGATATGCGGTTTCCGACGACCCGGTTTTTCAGCCATCGTCGGCCGGACCGCGATTTGGTCTTTGTGGTCGGGGAACGGCAGCCGGAGGATACGGAGAAGGCGTACGAGATGGCCTCCGAAGTGCTGGAGGTAGCCGAGCGACTGGGCTGCCGGCGGGTGTACACCTCGGGCGCCAGTGTGACGGCGATTCACCATACGGCCAAATCCAGAGTCTGGGCGGTGCCGAAGAGTTGCCGGAGCAGGTGCGCGAAGAGATGGAAGGCCTCCGGCACCCGGGCCGGGCCGATCTCGGACCGATCACGGCCGAAGAGGAGAAGGAGATGCTCGATCATCTGGCCGAGCTGTTCCGAGGGGAGGTCGGCAATGAATCTTGAGATGTTTCGATTTACGTCACGGCCTCGTCTGGAGAGGCCTTCTTTGATCGTCGGTTGGACCAGGGATATCGGTGCCGTCAGCCGGGGCGTGGTGGACTTTCTGGCCGACGCGCCGGGCGCCAGCCGTTTCGGCGAGATCAAGCCGGTCGGCTTCTTCCCTGTCGGCGGTGTGACGATTGAAGACGACGTGGCCCGGTTTCCGCAGAGCCGGCTCACCAGCAATGAGCAGAGCAACCTCGTGATTCTCCGGTCGGAGGAGCCGCAGTCTCACAAGTATGAGTTTCTCAACGCCGTGCTCGACCTGGCGGAATACTACAACGGGGCCGAGGCACTGTACACGATCAATGGCATCGGGTCGATGATTCCCCATACGGCCACGCGCCGGGTGTTCATGGTGTCTAACGATCCGGTCCTGCAACGCGAGTTGCGGCGGTTTGTGCCCGCCGGTCTGGCGTGGCAGGGACCGCCGCATACAAGTACCTATCTGCTGTGGCTGGCCAAGAACCGCCGGTTGCCAGGCGTGGGATTATGGGTCGAAGTCCCGTTCTATCTGGCGGAGTCGGAGGATTTCCAGGCGATCCGGACGGCCGTCGCGCTGCTCAGCGGGATCTTCGGCTGGGACTATGAGCTCGACGAGATCGACCGGCACGTGGCCGAGCAGGATGAGACGCTCGCACAACTGCGGGAGGAAGACCCCGAGATCGACGCCAGAATCCGCATCCTGGAACAGGGGGGAGACGTTGGAACGGGAGGAGCAGCGGGAGCTCGTCGAAGCCGTCCAGGGGGCTCTGAAAGAGCAAAGCAGATAGGGGTGAAAATCCCCGAAAAAAGCTTGCCTTGCACGATCCTATTGCTAAAATACGGGTTTTACTACCGTGATGAAAGATCAGCATCGGGAGATTGACCGTGAAAACTGAACTGTTGGACGCCGTGGAGAGCAAGAGTCTGAAGAAGGAGATCCCGCACTTCGAGGTGGGGGATACCGTGGATGTGTACTGCCGCATCCAGGAAGGCGACAAGACCCGGACGCAGATTTTCACCGGCACGGTCATCGCCCGTAAGGGCCGGGGCATCAACGAGAGCTTCACGGTCCGACGGATCGTCGGCAACGAGGGGGTCGAGCGGCAATTCCCGCTCCATTCGCCGAACGTGCTCAATATTGTGCCGACCCGCAGCGGCAAGGTCCGCCGGGCCAAGCTGTACTTCCTCCGGGAGCGGACGGGCAAGGCCGTCAAGCTCTCCCAGCGGCATAGCGAGCACACCACTTCAAAGTAAGATCTACCATTTACTATGGACGATTCGGGCCCATGATGCAGGGAGGGAGCACCGCGGACCCTGTTCCCATAGGAAATGGTAAAGAGTGAATAGTAGATTCCAAGTGCGGGATCGCCCGGCGCCGTTTCGGTAGCGCTGAGACGGGGAGGGATGACTCGGATGTACGGGATGTTCCTGATTCGGCGCAGGTTGCTGAGCGATAAGGCGAGGCTCGGACGTTGGGGTGAAAAACGTTGCGAGCGATTTCTTCAGAACAAGGGCATGCGGACCCTCATCCGCAATTACGCCTGCAAACTTGGCGAGCTGGACTTGGTCATGGTGGCTGCCGACGGCACGCTGGTCTTTGTCGAAGTCCGCTCCCGATCGGATGAGACCTTCAGCCCCGTCGAGGCGACGGTCACCCCGGCCAAGCGGGCGCGGGTCAGCAAAGCCGCGCGTCACTTCATCGCCGCCCATCGGATCGAGGACCGCCCTTTGCGCTTCGACGTTGTCACCCTGGTCCTCGGCCACTGCGGCCCCCCCCAAATCCGCCATTACGAAAACGCCTTCGTACCGTAGCACGTCTTTGTCGCTTGAAATCCCCACGTGGATGTGGTATATTATCGTGATCGCTGATGGGTTTGACAGATAGGGTCGGACTATGGGAACCACACTGCCGCTCGACAAGATGACGACCTCCGAGAAGCTCTTGGAGATGGAGCGTTTGTGGGACGACCTATGCCGCCACCCAGAAGATGTGCCTTCTCCGGCTTGGCATGAGGCTGTTCTGGCGGAAAGAGAAAAGCAGATCGCTCAGGGCAAGATGAGCTTCATGGACCTGGGCGAGGCGAAGGAGCGAATCCGAAAAGCGACGCGATGAGAATCAAGATTTCTGAGGCTGCGCAGCAGGATCTCGTGGAGGGGCATCATTTTTATGAACGTCAAGCTGACGGTCTCGGGGATTACTTCTTGGATTCAGTTTTGGCGGATATCGAGTCGCTTCAGCTCCATGCCGGGATTCATGTCCTGCACTTCGGATGCCATCGGCTTTTAGTCAGACGTTTTCCTTTCGCCGGCTATTATCGCGTCGAGCGCGACATTATCCGTGTCTATGCCGTTTTGGATTGCCGTCGCGACCCGGCATGGATCCGCGACAGGTTAACGTAATCCATGGGATTGATCGATACGCATTGCCACTTGACGTTTGAGCCGCTGGTAGCGGATGTGGTGGGGGTGGTCGAGCGGAGCTGGGCGGCGGGAGTCACGGGTTGGATCACCGTCGGGACCAGCTTGGAGGATAGCCGCCGGGCCATTGAACTGGCCGTGACGCATGAAAACATGTACGCGGCGGTGGGGATCCATCCGCACGAGGCCAAAGACGGCGATGCGGCGGCTTTGGCGGAACTGAGAGACCTGGCCCAGCAGGGCAAAGTCGTTGCCATTGGCGAGACCGGCTTGGACTTTCATTACAACTTCTCCAAGCAGCCGGACCAGCGAAGAGTGTTTGCTGCCCACCTTGACATTGCCCGGGAGGTGAACCTGCCGGTGATCATCCATTCCCGCAATGCCTATGACGAGACGGTGGAAATCCTCGACCGCCACGGCGGGGGACTCAAAGGCGTCGTCTTCCACTGCTTCAGCGGGTCCGCTGAGCAGGGGAGGCAACTCATCGACCGGGGCTATTTCCTGTCTTTCACCGGCGTAGTCACCTTCAAGAACGCCGAAACGACCCGCGCGGCGGCGCAGGTAGTCCCGCTGGAGCGGCTGATGGTCGAGACCGACGCTCCCTACATGTCGCCGGAACCTTTACGAAAGCACAAGCCGAATGAGCCGGCCCTGATGGTGCATACCGCCCGGTGTCTGGCAGATCTCAAAGGGGTCTGTCTGGAAGACCTGACGCAGGCGACGACCCGCAACGCCGTGGCGTTCTTCCACCTTGCCGGACCGAATCGGACCAGTCGATAAAGGATTTCCTGTCGATGATTCCAACGAGCGTGCTGCCGTGGTGCGCGGGCCCGAAATGGCCCATCGTGTCTTATTTCTCTAAGTGTCCAAACAGTGCGAAATGCCCTTCATCTGTACAGAAAACGCGGTTGTCACGTGCCGATTTGACTTTTGCCGGTTTCGCCCTCTATATTAAGTAGCAAAGCCCCGCATAAATTGACTGGGGCGGGGTGTTGTCTTAGTTCAGCCGCGCCGGCGGGCTGGAGGATCTCCGCACACGGGCGCTCTTAAGGAAGGATCGGCTCGGCAGCCTATGCCAGGAATGTACGATTACGCTGCAATCCAACGGGTGCAGCAGGCGAATGATATTATTGACGTCGTGGGTGAGCACGTCAGTCTGAAGAAGAAGGGGCGCGAGCTGATCGGCTTGTGCCCGTTCCATGAGGACCATAGGCCCAGCATGAACGTCAACCCGGTGAAACAGATCTTCAAGTGCTTTGCATGCGGGGCCGGGGGCGATGTGCTCAAGTTCGTCCAGATGCGGGAGGGGCTGACCTTTCCGCAGGCGGTGGAGCGACTCGCCGAGAGAGCCGGCATTGCCCTGAAGCCGGTCCGGCGTGTCACTTCACCCGCGCCCGGACAGCCTGACCACATCGACCCAAACCTCTTGGCACGGGCTAACAAGTGGGCGGCGCTGTTCTTTCAACAGTGTCTCAACGAGCCGGAGAAAGGAAAACACGCACGCGAATATTTGGAGGGCCGGGGGATATCATCGGAGAGCATTCAGAAGTGGCGGCTCGGACTGGCGCCCAACGCCTTGGATGCCTTGGCCAACAAAGCGGCCCAGCAGAAGATCCCGACCCAGTTGTTGCAGCAGGCGGGATTGATCACGGCCTCGGGCCAGGACAAGTTCGTCAACCGGCTGATGTTCACGATTACCGACGTGACGGGCCGGGTGATCGCGTTCGGCGGCCGCACACTGGATGGCACGGGCGCCAAGTACATCAACTCGCCCACGACGCCGCTGTTCGACAAGAGCAACACGCTCTACGGTCTGGAGCAGGCGCGTCATCAGATCGTGGCGACGGGAACCGCGGTGGTGGTCGAGGGTTATACCGACGTTCTCGTGCCACATCAGTTCGGCTGCACCAATCTTGTCGCGACACTGGGCACCAGCTTCACGGCGGGACACGGACGCATCCTGCGGCGCTACGCCAAGAGGGTGGTCCTGCTGTTCGACAGCGACACCGCCGGCCTGGCCGCGGCCAACCGGGCCCTGGAGGTGTGCCTGTCCCAGCACCTGGACATCAAGCTGGCGTTCGTACCACAGGGCAAGGACCCCTGCGATTTCGTTCTTACCGCGGGAAAAGAGGGATTGGACCAGGTGATCGCGCAGGCCACCGACGTTCTGCAATACAAGTGGGACCGGTTACGCGAGACGTTTGCCGCCAATGACACAGTGGCCAGCCGCAAGGCAGCGGTGGAAGAGTTTCTGCAGGCCGTGGCGCTCGGATTTGGGTCGAACAACATTCCGGTGCTCGAAAGCGGCCTGATCGTGAACAAGCTGGCCAAGATGATTGGCCTGAGCGAGGCCGAGATCCGCAAAGAACTGGACCGGCGCATCAAGCCGCCGGCCCAACCGGTCCGCACCGATGGCCGGACGGTGGCGAGCGGGCAGGCGACCGACTGGGGCCAGGGACTTTACGCCTCGGCCCAGCGGGAGATCCTGGAAGTTCTGCTCAACGAACCGGGCCTGTTCCATAGCGTAGACCCAAGCATCTCATTGGATCTCTTTGATGTACCCGTTCTGGCCCAGTTGGCCTCTATCTTATGGGACGTGATTCAATCCGAGGAGGATTTCTCTCTGGGTCGGGTTCTGGCGCGGGCGGAGTCGGTGGAGATCGGGGAGAGAATTGTCGAGCTCCAGCGCGTCGGCGAGGAAAAGGGCAACTACCATTCGCGCTTGGTCGATGCCTTGAAAGTGCTGGGTCGGCGCCAGGAGGGCTCCTCTGGTGTTCGGACCGAAGAAGCGGTGTTGCGTGCGAACTCCTCACCGCCGACAGGGGGGCCGGCGGGCCGGCAGAACCCGCACAGTATCGGGATCGTTTAAGGACCCAACGTCGCTAAACCCCGGGAGGACGAACAATTACGTAAATAGGGCCGTAACACAGGTGAATCCATTAAGCACGTGGGCATCTCCCCGTTTTTGGCTTCACGAGGGTGGCAGCTTCTGAGTTTCGCAGTTTCTCTTTAGTGGAGTCTGGATTGTGGCGAAAAAAGGAATGAAACCAAAGAAGGCAAAGGATATGAGTCCGACGGAAGTCCAGGGTACGCCCGAGAACGCCAAGACCGAGGTCCAGGACCCCGAGTCGCTGATGAAATCGTTGATCGCCAAGGGCAAGAAGAAGGGCTTCTTGACCTACGAGGAGATCAACGAGTCTCTGCCGGACGACGCGGTGAGCGCCAAACAGCTCGAGAAAGTTCTGAGCACCCTGGACGAGATGGGAATCTCCCTCATCGATGAGAATGATGCGGAGGCCCAGGCGCTCGCCAAGGGCGATGAGGACTTCCAAGAGGACGCGGAGCCGGTGGACGAAGAGGAGAGCCGCGAGCGGGAAGCGCCGGAGGCGGAAGAGGACGAGGTGCTCGAAAAGGAGTTTGTCGAGAGTGAGACCTCCCATCGCATCGACGACCCGATCCGCATGTATCTGACCCAGATGGGGCAGATCCCGTTGCTGACCCGCAAGGATGAGATCGCGCTGGCGCGCAAGATCGAGATCGCCCGGATGGTATTCCGGCGCAAAATGCTCCAGTCCGACTACTGTGCCCGCAATGCGATCGAGCTGCTCCAGCAGGTTTTCGACGGCTCCATGTCTTTTGACCGGACCATCAAGACCGGGACGGCTCCGCTGACCACCAAAGGCGTCATCAAGAAGCGGATGATCGAGAATCTCAAGACGGTGGCCGAGCTTCTGGACGTGGATCAGCGGCTCTTCAAGAACATCTGCCACTGTGCGGACGAGAGCAAGGTCCGGGCGGACAGCCGGCATCTGCGGCGCAACCGCCGCAAGATTGCGACCCTCCTGGAAGAGTTGAGCCTGCGGACCAGCCGCATCCAGCCGATGAAGACCAAGCTGCAGGGCGTTTGCGAGAAAATGCGGCAGCTTCAGCGGACCATCGAGGCCGGCGTCAACGAGATCATGACGGCCGACGACATTCAGGCCGCCAAGCAGGAATTGACCGGCTTGCAGGAATTGGTCCTGGAGATGCCGGACCAGTTGGAAAAGAAACTGCGCGGGATGGAGCGGGTCTTCTGCCAATACGAGGAGGCCAAGCGGACTCTCTCCAGCGCCAACCTGCGTCTGGTGGTTTCCATCGCCAAGAAGTACCGCAACCGCGGCCTGAGCTTCCTGGACCTCATCCAGGAAGGCAACACGGGGCTGATGCGCGCGGTGGACAAGTATGAGTACCGCCGCGGCTTCAAGTTCAGCACGTACGCGACGTGGTGGATCCGCCAGGCCATCACGCGGTCCATCGCCGACCAGGCGCGCACCATCCGCATCCCGGTCCACATGATCGAGACGATGAGCAACATCCGGGAGGTCATGAAGCAGCTCTCGCAGGTGCTCGGCCGCGAGCCGACCCTGGAGGAGCTGGCGTCGGCTGCGAGCCTGAGCGTGGCGGAGACGCGGCGCGTGCTCAAGATCTCGCGCCGGCCCATCAGCCTCGACCAGCCCGTGGGCGACAGCGCAGAGAGCTCCTTTGGCGAATTCATCGAAGACGAGACCGCCGAATCGCCCGTCTCGCTCGCCGTGCAGGAGATGCTCAAAGACAAGATTGACAGCGTGCTCCAGACGCTCACCTACCGCGAGCGCGAAATCATCAAACTGCGCTACGGCCTCGGTGACGGCTATACCTACACGCTGGAAGAAGTCGGCCGCATCTTCAACGTCACGCGCGAGCGCGTGCGCCAGATCGAAGCGAAGGCCATTCGCAAGCTCCAGCACCCCGTGCGCAGCCGCAAACTCGAGGGTTTTGTTGACGGGCTATCCGAAAACGCGTAGACTGTAGGGCGTGATCAGGAGAAGCGGCCGATGAGAAGCGCACGGAAGTCTCGGTTCGTTCGAGCGCGCACCGCGGGTGCACGGGCGCACTGCCCGCGGTGCGGCAGCACGGCCGCCTGGGATGCACAGGCCCGGCTCCGATGAGCCGGGCCTTTTTTGTTGCTGCACCAGTCACGGAAAGATGACAGGCAAATGTCCCTGAGAGAAAAGCTCGACCGCCTCGTGAAGCTCCAGTCGCTCAATGCACAAATCCAGCAGGTGCACAAGGACAAGGACGCGCTGCAAGCGGACGTGAACGAGCAGCGCCAGGCCGTCGCCGGGATCGAACAGGAGATCGTGAACAACAAGGCCGCCCGTCAGGAATGCCAGAAGGCCACCGACGGCCTGGAGGTGAAGACACGGGTCGCCGAGGAACAGATCGCCAAGTACCGCACGCAGCTCAACGTCACCAAGCACCAGGGCGACTACGACGCCATCAAGCAGCACCTCCTCAGCCAGAAAGCCGACATCGCCAAGTGGGAGGACGAGGAGCTTCAACTCATGGAGAAGACGGACAAGCTGCGCGAAGAGGCCGAGAAGGCGACCAAGCGGCTCGCCGCCGCGAAGGAAGACCTCCAGCACATCGAGCAGCGCGTTGCCGCACAGTCAGCCGAGCACAACAAACAGGCTGATGCGCTCACACAGGAACGCGACCACATTCTCAAGCAGGTGGACGAGAAGGTCCTCAGCTCCTACAACCGCCTGAGCACGTCGAGGGGCACGACCGTGATCGTGAAGGTCAAGAACCGAACCTGCCAGGGATTCTTTACGCTGATCGGCAAGCAAGTCGAGAACCAGCTC
>CAYHAJ010000373.1:0-19952 GCA_964354535.1 uncultured Pirellulales bacterium | reverse complement strand
CTCGGACGCCTGCCGGGAAGGGTTCCAAGGCGGGCCCATGGTCCTTTCGGTCTTCCATTATCCGTTTCTTCCCGGCCGGAGCCTCAGGCAAGCTGCATGAAGCCGACTTTTGTCGCAGGCGTCAAACAAAGCCAATTCGGGGCCTGGTTCAAGACAGGGTAACACTTTTCGCCGGCAGAAGCCCTTCCGGAGAGAGCGTAAACTATTGTGGCAAAAGACTTTACAGTAATCACGGCCTTGGTTGTGAGTCGAGCGAGTGTTACCCTGGCCCCAACAGTCTTGAACCAGGCCATCTCCAGGGATCGCCAGGAGTGGCAAGTGCTTTTTGGAAAAGGGATTATGACGAATACGACCTCCCATGGGGTGCTGAAAGAACAAAGCCAATTTGCCGGTACGGACGGAGGCGGAGATGACGCTGGGACCGTCGTGCGAAACAAAGCCAATTTCGCCTGGGCGGCCAGGGATGGCCGCGGGCGCGCAACGCCGGGAATGGAGTGGCCACTGGGCTCTTCGCGTCAAACAAGACGCCCACGACAAAAGTCCCCCAGTCGGATTCCGACCCGCGTTTCTGTGCGGATATCAAAGATCGGTTCGGCTGGTCCCGACTTTTGTCGGGCGCGTCAAACAAAGCCAATTCCCCGCATGGCCATGCATAGGCGCTGGCCGACACGGAGGAAGCCGGGCCGGCCGCTGGGACAATCGTGCAAAACGAAGCCAATTGGGCCGCCCGAGCAGGAAGAGGCGCAGGCCGGCAACGCCTGGAACGGGATTGCCGCCGGGGTCCCTCATGCGAAACAAAGCCAATTCTGCCAAAGCCATTTGAAGCATAAATGTCTGGCGGACAAAGAGTTATGGAGTGTTCAACCTCGAAATGGCTTCGGCAAAACAAAGCCAATTTCGCGGGCCGGCAGGCCCCGCCAGTTCGGCTTCGCTCGTCGCCGGGGGGGCATGGCCGGCACAGTCCATCGCACACGCCGGCGGTTAGGGGGTGGCGAAAACAGTTGCTGCATGGCCCCGGCGGCGTAGAATGGTAGTAGGCGAGATGGTTGAGAAGAAAGGCAGAGGTAAAAAGGAAAAGGGCAAGAAGGTGGTCGGCGGCACGCAGTTCCGAACCGGCATCCCACCGCTTTTGCCTTTTTACTTTTGACCTTTTACTTGTCAGTCTGGCCTTTTACTTGTCGAGTTGGAGATTGGATTCGTGCGTATTGCGTTAGGACAGTTCAATGCGACGGTCGGCGACTTGGCCGGCAACGTCGAGAAGATGAAGCAGATGTGGGCCCAGGCGGTCGAGGCCGGGGCGGATCTGGTGGTCTTTCCGGAACTGGCGATCTGCGGGTATCCGCCGGAGGATCTGGTCTACAAGAAGCAGTTCGTCAAGGACAACCGCGCGGCGCTGGAGAAGTTGGCCGCGGCCTGCCCGCAGAAAACGCTTGTCGTGGGTTTTGTCGAGTGCGCCGGGGGCAGCTTGTATAATGCCGCGGCGGTGGTCCGGGAGGGACGCATTGTCGAGGTCTACCGCAAGACCCTTTTGCCCAATACCAGCGTCTTCGACGAGCAGCGGTACTTCCGGCCGGGCGGAGCGCCCGTCATTATCGAGGTAGGGGCACGGGACCCCAAACGCGAAAAGGTCGCGTTTGGGACCCCGAATAATCCTTCGCCCGTATGTGTCGCCCTGACGATCTGCCAGGACATCTGGGACAAAGAGTGGCTGGGCGGCTTCTTTGCCGGAGCCGGTCCGATCGACCTGATGGTGAATATCTCCGCCTCGCCCTTTCACACGAGCAAGATCTACCAGAGATATACGGTCGTCGCGGATTGTTCGGATGTGCTCCACTGCGCGGTGGCTTACTGCAACCTGGTCGGCGGTCAGGATGAGCTGGTGTTCGACGGCCGGAGCATCCTGGCGGACTCGACGGGCAAGATTGTCACCATGGCCAAAGCCTTCGAGGAGGACCTGCTCCTGGCCGACATCGCGCGGGCGCGAGCGCCCACGATTCCGGCTCACGGGCAGGAGGCCCGTGCTACGGTGGAGGTGCGGCCGCTGCAAGCGCCGGCACTCCAGCCGAAGGACGAAGTCGAGGAGGTCTACGGGGCCCTAGTCCTGGGGACGCGGGACTATGCTCTCAAGAACAGCTTCCGGCAGGTCTTGCTCGGTCTCAGCGGTGGGATCGATTCGGCGGTCACGGCTGCGGTCGCGGCAGACGCGCTGGGGCCGGAGAATGTCATTTGCGTCACGATGCCGTCGCGCTTCAACAGCCCGGCCACCCTCGCGGACGCGAAACTCGTCGCGGATAATCTGGGCTGCCCGCTGCTGACGATCCCCATCGAGCCGATTCTCAGGCCCTTCCACGAAGCGCTCCAGGCCGAGCCCCGCTGGAACGACAAAGGTCTGGCCTACGAGAATCTCCAGGCCCGGATTCGCGGCATGATCCTGATGTCCCTGAGCAACCAGATCGGCGCCCTGGTCCTGACCACGGGCAACAAGAGCGAGGTTTCCGTGGGCTACAGCACGCTCTACGGCGACACCGCCGGGGGTTTCAGCGTCATCAAGGATGTCCTCAAAACGATGGTCTACCGGATCGCCGAGTACATCAACCAGCGGGCCCAGCACGAAGTGATCCCGGTCAGCGTGATCCAGCGGGTGCCGACGGCAGAGTTGCGGCCCAATCAGAAGGACAGTGACTCCTTGCCCGAATATGACGTGCTCGATCGCATCATCACGGGCTACGTGGAGCAGGATCAGTCCGCACGGGACCTCGTGGAGTCGGGCCTGCCGGCCGGGGAGGTCGAGCGGGTCATTCGCATGATCGATCGGAATGAGTACAAGCGGAGGCAATCGCCGCCGGGAGTCCGGATTACCGCCAAAGCCTTCGGCAAGGACCGCCGGTTGCCGATCACGAATCGCTACACAACGACCGTAAGAGAATCCGAAACTCGAAGTCCGAAGCCGTCAGAGGCAGAAATCCAAAGCACCAAACCCCAAATCCCAAACAAATTCCAATGACCAAAACTCAAAATCCAAAACGGATCTACCGATGGGCATCAGCGTTTGGGTCATTGAGATTTTGGGTTTTGGATTTGTTTCGGATTTGGTCCTTGGAATTTGGAATTTCCGCGCCGCGCGGCTCAGCGTGGGGTCGATGGTCCCGTCTCGCCGAGGGCGTCCAGGATGCCCTTGGCAAAGGGGGCGACCGCCAGGGGGCCGGTGGCCGTGATGGTGGCGCCGTCTTTCTCGGTCGGGTTGCCCGTATAGATGGCGCCGCCCTGGACGAGCCGGGCCTGCTCGGAGAGAAAGGCCGTGGCGCGCGCGCCTTTGAGGACACCGGCGTTGGCGAGGATGCTCGGGGCCGTACCGATGGCCGCCAGCACTTTGCGCTTGGCAGCCGCCTGATTGACCAGGTTCAGGACGACACGATTGTTGAGATAGTCGAGCACGCCGGTGCCGCCGATGAAGACGACCGCATTGAAGTTGTCGACATTGGCCTCGTTCAGGAGCAGGTCCGCCCGTATGGTCCCGCCGAGCATGCCGAGCAGCACTCCCTTCCGCGTGCTGGCGATCATGACCTGCACGCCCCCCTGCTCCAAGGCGCGTTTGGTCATCAGAAGTTCCTCATCCTGAAATTGCTGGGGCGGCACCACGAGCAGGACCGAAGCCTGCGCCGTGCGGCTCGGGTCGGTAGCGGGCGGGGCCTGGCCCGCCGGGTATCCGACGAAGGCGACATAGACCGGATCGAGGGTGCGCAGCACCCTCACCACGCGTCGAACGTCGGGGGCCTCGGCGCCGTCCACCCCGACAAATGTCAGGCCTTGGGCGACCGCCTCCAGTTGCACGTTTTGGGACATCCGTCCGGCTTGCAGCAACATGACCGTTCGAGCCCGCGTGCCGTAGCGCTTGGCGAACTCCTGAAACGGCGCCGCCAGAATGATCTGGCAGCCTCCGGCCGGCGCGCCGGTCTGCTTCAAAACGGCGGCAGCCAAGGCCTCGCGCACGTCCTCGCCGGCGACCTGCTGCAGCGCATGGTCCATCGGATTGTAGAGATGGATGCCATCGGGCAGCACAAAGTAGACCTTCATGGTGGCGGCGTCCACAGCAGTCGGCCCGGTGCCGACGGCACCGGCGCCGGCCGTCACCGCTGCCCCCTGGATGGCCCAAGCAAGCTGACTGATCTTGGGCAGGTCCAGCCGCTGATTGCCCGGCACCTGCAGGCTGCGCAAGGAGATGATCGCCTGCTCGACGCTGACCGCGCTCGACGTGGATGGCGCGGGGAGTTGCACCACCTGGAGCCGGGAAGCCAAAGGCCCCCGGCGCGCCGGTGCGGGTTGCGTCTGGCGTCCCGCGCCGCTGGCCGCAGGTTGCGTCTGCCGTCCCGCGCCGCTGGCCGCGACCGTCAGCAGGCACAGCAGCACCGTGCCAAGTCCTCGAAAGTGCAGTGTGGAACTATCGTCTGAGAATGTCCAGCGTCTCATGATCTTTAGCCTCCAATTTGTTCCGCAAGCTTACAAACCCTGTCGTTCTTCCGGTACGGATACACTAACCGATTTTCGACGCTTTTGCCAGTCCATTTTCCCCCTTGTGCATGAGCCACAGAGAATGGGATCGAGGGTGTGTGCGAGTGGGCGAACGGACCGTCTCCCGCCGGTCGCCCCGTCTTCCCAGTTTGACTATTCTACTCTCGCGTCGGGAAATGCCCGCGGGTTTTCGGACTCAAGGCTATGTTCTTTATTATCCGATACTTATGTTGTACAAGAGACTCGTGGCAAGGTGGGCACCCCAACGCGATTTATCGCGTTGGGGGACCCGGCTGCTCTGTTCTTACGCAGCCGACGGAGACGGAGTCCAGCCATTTATGATTTACGATTCGTGCTCGAGCCCAGCACAGGGGCCGGGGTGTCAGCTCAAAACAACCAACAGAGAGTAGCTATTGAATATGAAGGCATTGATCACGGGTGGAGCGGGGTTCATCGGCTCGCACTTGGCCGAGCGGATGCTCCGTGACGGGGACGAGGTCACGATCCTCGACGACCTCAGTACCGGTAGGCTCGAAAACCTCCAGGGCTTCCACCGTCACGAGAAGCTACGCTTCGTCAAAGGCGATATCCGGGACTCCACGCTGGTGCAACTGCTGGTATCCCAGTGCGATGTCGTTTTCCATCTGGCGGCGGCGGTCGGCGTGCAACTGATCGCCGACGATCCCGTCCATACGATTGAAACCAACATCGCCGGCACGGAGGTCGTCCTCGGAGCAGCGAACAAGTTCGGCCGCAAGATCCTGCTGGCGTCGAGCAGCGAGATTTACGGCAAGAGCGAGAAGGTCCCCTTCGCCGAGGATGACGATTTCGTCCTCGGCGGCACGGCGTTCTCCCGCTGGGCCTACGCGTGCAGCAAGGCCATCGACGAATTTTTGGGCCAGGCTTTCCACCAACAGTACGGCCTCAGTGTCGTAGCGGCGCGGTTCTTCAACACCATCGGGCCGCGACAGACCGGCCGCTATGGCATGGTCGTGCCCCGTTTCGTGCAGTGGGCTCTGCGGAATGAGCCGATTCAGATCTATGGGACCGGCCAGCAAACCCGGTGCTTCTGCTATGTCCGGGACCTGGTAGACGCCATCATCCGCCTGATGCGCTACGAGCAGGCAGCCGGCCGAGTTTTCAATATCGGCTCAACGGAAGAAATCACGATGGAGGCCCTCGCGGACCGGATCATCGAAATCACAGGTAGTAAGAGCCGCAAGGAGCTTGTACCCTATGTCGTCGCCTACGGCCGTCCCATCGAAGATATGATGCGGCGCGTGCCCAGTACGGAGCGAATCCGCAAGGCCATCGGCTGGCAGCCCAAGACCAGCCTCGATGAAACCTTGCACATCATCGTGGAGCACTACAAGGGACAGATGAACAACGGGCAAGCAGAGTGAGGGTGGACGCAATGCGCGCGAGAACTCGTCCCTGGGACTACTTGATTGTCACGGCCTCGAATGAGCGACAAGCCGAGGCATACCAGGTGCAATTGGATGTCCGCCGCGAGCTGGGGCTGCTCGGTGACGTTCGCGAAGTGCTGGTCGTCCCCGATCCCGGCGGTAAACGGATCGGCAGCGGCGGTAGCACGCTCCATTGCCTGATGGAGGTCCTGTCCCGCCGACTGGGACGCGAGGCGGCGAGCTCGAAGGCCGCCGCCTGGGAGCAGGTGCTCGGGGAGCTGCGGATCCTGATCCTTCATGCCGGCGGCGATTCCCGGCGACTGCCGGCGTACAGCGCCTGCGGCAAGCTCTTCATCCCCATGCCCGGCGAGAATGACACCGCCGTGTGCTTGAGCCTGTTCGACCGGCAGTTGCCCACCTACCTGGCCCTGCCGGAGCCGACGCAGGGGCGCGGGCAGGTCGTCATCACCTCCGGCGACGTACTGCTGCGGTTCGACCCGACACGGGTGAGATTCCGGAAGGAGGGCGTGACCGGCTTAGCTTGCTATGCCCACCCACAACAGGCCAGCCGCCACGGCGTCTTCTGCTGTGGGCAGGATGACGACGTCCGGCTGTACCTGCAGAAGCCCTCGATCGCCGAGCAGAGGGAGCAGGGCGCCATCGACGCCTACGGCCAGTCCTGCCTCGATATCGGCGTGATGTACTTCGACGCGGCGACCGCGGTCCGGCTGCTGCGCCTGTTTGGGGCCAGACCGAATGCGGCTGGACGGCTCGCCTTTGCCGGAACGTATGGACAAGCCGTCCTGGGGCAGGGGCTCGATTTCTACCGCGAGATCTGCTGCGCCATGGGGCGACAAACCAGTTCCGAACATCATATTCGGTCGGCTCATGAGAGCGGATCGAAGTGGACCGCCGCCTACCTGGGCGAGCTCTTCGGCTCTCTCTCTTCTATCCCATTCAACGTGCAGTTGCTCCCGCACTGCGAGTTCCTCGACTTCGGCATGAACCGCAGTATCATCCAGAGCGGCACGCGTCTGCTCCAGGAAGACCAGGGTCTCGCCCACTTACAGGCGTGCCTGGATGTCAACAACGAGATCGCTGCCGACGGGGCAATCCAGGGGTCGGCGGCCTGGGTCGAAGGCTGCCGGATTCGCGCGCCGCTGACGCTGGGGGGCGACAACTTGGTCGTCGGGGCCGACATCGAGGAACCGTTGTCGTTGCCCGCGGGGGCGTGTCTCGATGTGATCGGGGGACGGGATGAGAGCGGTAAGGGCGTGTGGTTCGTCCGCTGCTACGGCGTCGATGACGCTTTCAAAGAGCCGGTAGGTGAAGGGGCGGTCTTCTGCGGCATCCCTCTGCCGGCGTGGCTCAAGGAGGTCGGAGCGGATCAGGAGAACGTCTGGAGCACCGGCACGGGGAGGAAAGGCCGCGCGATCTGGAACGCGAAGCTCTTTCCCGCTGTCAAGCACCACGACGAATACCAGCAGTGGCTATGGATGTTCGATCCGACCCAGGCCTCCCCAGACCAGCGCCGGGCGTGGCGGTCCGCACGCCGCTACAGCCTCGAACAGATCCTTACACTGGCCGACCACAAGGGCTTCTACGAACGCCGCAGCGCGATCCGGGCCCAAGTCGTCCGCCGTTCGCTCCAGCGGGCCTTTCGGCCGGAGAGCGGCCTGTCGGCCCGCGAGCTGACCGCCCTGATACAACGGACCGACCATCCCGCGCTCTGGGTCGCAGAAACCCTGAAGCAGGCGTGTCGGTATGGTGAGGACCGCCACGAGCGGGGAACCGCCGCGCTGGTCTTCCCTCGTATCGTCCACACCTTGGGCTCGGCACTGATGGACGCCTTTCCCCAGAGCGGCAAAGCGGCAACGCGCGCCTTCGCGGGCCTCGCCGACGCGCTCGACCCGGCGACCCGATGCCGGCTCGAGTCGTTGGGAATCGGCCCGGAGGCCGGGATGACGCTGTCCCGGTGGTGCCGGCGGATGCAACAGGCAGCCTTTGAAGGCCTGGAGCAGGCCATTGTCGCCAGCGGGACGGAGGAAGCCGCCGCGCCGCACAGCGTGCTGCGCAGCGATGAAATCGTCTGGGCTCGAGCACCGGCCCGGCTGGACCTCGGCGGCGGCTGGACCGACACCCCGCCGTATTCCCTGGAATGGGGCGGCTGCGTCACCAACGCCGCCGTGGACCTGAACGGCCAACCCCCGATCCAGGCGTACGTCCGAGTGATCGACGAACCGGTGATTCGAATCGGCTCGATCGATCTCGGCGTGCGGATCGAGGTCCGCAGATTCGAAGACCTGATGGACTACCGCCAGGCGACGGGCAGCTTCGCCCTGGCCAAGGCGGCCCTGGCCCTGTCCGGCCTGTCCCCGGACCGGCGCGCGGGCGGCAAGAGCCTGAAGAAGGTCCTCGAAGCCTTCGGCGGCGGCATCGAGCTGACGACCCTGGCGGCCATCCCCAAGGGAAGCGGACTGGGGACCTCCAGTATCATGGGGGCGGTGATCGTGGCGGCGCTCGGACGCGTGATGGGCCGGCAGCCATCACCGCGGGAGCTGTTCCACAGCGTCCTGCAGCTGGAGCAGGCCCTGACCACCGGCGGCGGCTGGCAGGACCAGATCGGCGGCGCCGTCGATGGCGTCAAGATGATCGTCACCGAGGCGGGGATGGTCCCGGACGCCCACATTCACTACCTGCCGGCGGACATCCTGGACCCCAGCGCCAATGGCGGCCAGACGCTGCTTTACTACACGGGCATCACCCGCCTGGCGAAGAACATCCTCCAGGAGGTGGTGGGCCGTTACCTCAACCGCGACCGGGAGGCGATGACCACGCTGCGGCACATCGGGTCACTCGCCCGCGACGTGATGGATAGCTTCATCCGCAAGGACATCGAGCAGTTCGGCTACCTGATGGACGTGGCGTGGCAGCTCAACAAGCGTCTGGACCCTAACAGCAGCAACGCCGAGATCGAGGCCCTGCTTACCCGTGTCCGGCCGCACCTCTACGGTGCCAAGCTCCTCGGCGCCGGCGGCGGTGGCTTCCTGCTGATGGTCTGCAGGTCGCCCGAAGATGCGGCCGCGGTGCGCCGGATGCTCCAAGCCGACCCGCCGAACGATCGCGCCCGCTTCTTCGACTTCCGCGTCAGCACGGAAGGACTTGTTGTGACGGTCTGTTGACGCAGAGGAATGCCGGCTGGCATGACTTGACGTGGTAGACCGAGCATCGTTCTCGATCTCACCGGGGCCAGCCTTAGCCTTCGAGCGGCTCATTGAAACACTTCCAATGGTCGTGAAGTATTCGCTCATCCTGTTCATCACGCTTGTGCTGTACGGCGCCAGCGGCGCACCGGGGGCAGTGTGGCAGGACAGCGGGCTGATCCAATATCGCGTCTGGCATAACGACGTCGAAGGATTCGCGGGGTTGGCCGTGTCGCATCCGCTGTATTACATCGTCGCGATCGGGGCGAAGTACATCCCCCTCGGCGAGTACGGCCATCGGGTCAATCTTGTGTCCGCCGGGGCGGCTGCCATCGCCGTGGCGAATCTGTACCTGTTGGTCCGGCTGTGGCTGGGCCAGGACTTCCCGGCCGTTATTGCCGCCGTGACGCTCGCCGTCTCGCACACGTTCTGGTGGCATGCGAGCATCGCCGAGACGTACACCTTGTGGGCGGCGCTATTCCTGGGCGAGTTGGTCGTACTCCTGGAATACACCCGGACCCAAAGAGTGGTTTACCTCTATGGGCTTGGCCTGCTCAACGGTCTCGCGGTCGCGGTCCATATGCTCGCCGTGATCCCGCTGGCGTGCTACGTCGTCTTCCTTCTGACGCGATTGGTGCAAAAGAGGATCCGGGCGAAGGACTTCGCCATCGTCGCGACCCTGTGGATGGTGGGCGCCCTGCCTTACGAGTACCTGATCGTCAAGAACGCCGTCCAAAGCGGCGATCTGTTCGGGACGCTGGCCTCAGCCGCTTTTGGCGATCGCTGGCGCGCCGATGTCCTCAATACGAGCCTGTCGTGGAAGCTGATCCGAGAGGATGTCCTTTTCCTCGTCCTCAATTTCCCGACGCCCAATGCCCTACTCTTCTTCGTGGGCCTGGCGGCTCTGCGCAAGGTCAGGCCGGCTTCGGGCCTTCGCGGCGTGATCGTGGCGCTGCTGGTATTGTTCTTCGGGTTCGCCTGCCGCTACACGATCGTGGACCGGTTTACGTTCTTCCTGCCGTTCTACTGCATTGCGGCGGTCGTGATCGGTTCAGGTGTACACGAGTGTGTAGGGTGGGTCGGGCTCCCAAACGCGAATCTTTCGCGTTTGGGGTCCCGCTTGCCCCACCGATCCCTTTTGATCGCCGCATTTGCGGTGCTGCCCGTCGCTGTCTATGCGGCGGCCCCAGAGTTGGCGCAGCGGCTGGACCTCTCGCTCGGGACCCGACAGGACATCCCCTATCGCAATGATTACGAGTACTTCCTGCGGCCGTGGCGCACAGGCGACACTGGGGCGGAGCGCTTCGCCCGTGAGGCCCTGGAAGCGGTCGAGCCGAATGCCGTCATCTGTGCGGACGCCACGACCGTGGCGCCGCTGTTGTACATGCAGGAGATCAAAGGTCTGCGACCGGACGTGAAAATCGCCACAGGGGTCGCCCGCAGCCCAGGGGCACCGCGCATCGAGGAGCAGACCTTCGGATCGTTGCTCGAACAACGTCCGGTTTACACCGTTTCAAGGCAATCGGGATATTGTCCGGCGTTCATCCTCGACAGATATCAACTCACCGAAGCCGGTGTCCTATGGCGTATTGTTCGCGCGCCGTGAATTCGTGCGCACGAGCGTTTCTCCCGCCGCAAACTCGATGGGTTACTCAGGCGTAGTGAGCTTCTCGTATCGCCAGGAAGTGTGCCCGGCACGCGGAAGGATCTGATCGGCACAGCATGGCCAAGACAGTTACCACCTCACGGGCGCTGGTCCGCAACACGTTCTTCAACCTCCTGATGCTGATGAGCAACGCGATCATCGGGTTCCTGCTGATCGGGTTCTTCCTCGGCCGGCTCGGGGCAGCGCGCTACGGGGTCTGGGTCCTGATCGGCGAGCTCTTCCGCTACCGGATGCTGCTGGGTCTGGGCCTCAACAGCGCGATCAACCGCCGAATCCCGATGTACCTTGCCAGGGATGACGAAGAGGGCATTCGCAAGGTCGTCAGCACGGCCCTGTTCTTTTTCACGATCATGGCCGGGGTCCTGGTACTGCTGAGCATTCTCTTTGCCGTGAAGATCGGCGACTGGTTCACCATTGAGCCGGAGCTGGTCAGGACCGCGAGCGTGCTCACTCTCGTGGTGGGGATCGGCTTTGCGGCCTCGACCCCGCTGCAACTGACCACGGCCGTGCTCAGCGGCCTGCAGCGCTACGACATGGTCAGCATCACCACCGTCGTGGTCCTGACCATCCGAACGCTGCTGACAGTTTTCTTGCTGCTGCGCGGCTACGGCGTGCTGACCCTGGGACTCATCTACGGCATCAGCGAAGTCGTCGCCCGGGGCGTGCAGCACCTTCTCGCCCGGCAATTGCTGCCCGCCGGCTACGCATCATGGAAGCACGTGGACGCTGTGCTGCTGAAGGAGATGCTCTTCTATGGCATGAATACGTTCCTGTACGCCATAGGAGCCCTGATCATCTACCGGGCCAGCATGACGATTACCGGCATCTACCTGGGGCCGTCGGCCGTCAGTCAACTTTGGGTGGCCGCAGCAGGTCTACTACTGTTGTCGGAATTCGTGCAGGCGTTCACAACGGCGATCAAGCCGGCCGTCAGCGATCTCGACGCGCGGGACGACCAGACGCGGGTCCGGCTGATCGCGTTCCTGACGCAGAAATACACCCTGCTGATCCTCGTCCCGGCGACCGCCTTCCTGATGATCATGGGCCGCGAGTTCCTGACGATCTGGGTAGGCAAGAGATTCGGCGATCCCGCCGTGCTGCGCTCCATGGCAACGATCCTGACTCTCCTGACCGCAGGCTATTTTCTGCTCCTAAGCCAGCACAGCAACTACCTGGTCCTGTCGGGCCGCGGCGAGCACCGTGTCTTCGGCATTCTGACGGCGGTCGAGGCGGTCCTGTGCGTTTGCATCGCGGTCTATTCAGTAAAAGTCCGCGGCTGGGGGCTGGAAGGCATCGCGTGGAGCAATTTGCTGCCCATGGCCCTGGTGGCGGGCATCATCCTCCCGATCTACTTCAATCGCAAGATGAAGATCTCCGCCCGGGATAGCCTCCGGCGAGTCTGGTGGCCCGCGCTGCTGGGAACGGTTCCAAGCGTAGCACTGATTGGCGTGTGGAAGTACCTGGCTCCGCCCGCCTCGTGGGCCGAGCTGCTTGGCGTCGTAGCCGCCGCTGCCGGAGCCACCGCCCTGTTCGGCTGGTTCTTGAGCATGGACGCTGCCGAACATCACCGGCTGCTGTCCGTAGTCAGGTGCCGCAGACGCCCGCCCACGGCCAAGACGGCTGAAGTGGCCATCCCTATTCAATGAAGTGTGGCCTCCCGGCCGATTCTTCCCGGTATCAACGTCTGCATGGACGATAGGTTATACATTCTGGTGGCTGACTACGTGCCCCTCGCGAACCGGGGCGAAGAGGCCATCGTTCGCGGAATCGAGGACATGCTCTCTGACGGGCGACCCGTCGCTTTAGGCCTGTTCGACAATGTTCCGCACGTGACTCAGCACGAGAACGTCACGATTTTTCCCCGGGATTCGCTCTTTCGCTGCGAGGGCAATGCGGCCCTCACCGGCCGGGGCCGGCTGCTTGGGCAGGCTCGGATCGCACTGGAGCTTCGATTTGGAATCTATGGACGTTTGCGAAACCTGACCGCCGCCGGGACAGAGCTGGCGGATTTCTTCGACCGTGCGCAGTACGTGCTCGTGGGCCACGACGGCGTCTTCTGCGTCGAATCCTGCGGGATCGTCCACCTTGCCAAGAAGCATGGCAAGCGGGCAGGAATCCTCGGCGCCAGCACCGGCCTCGGAAGCGGTAAGCTGTACAAGGCTTGGCTGTACCGCCGCACGATGGAGGAAAGTGACTTTTGTCTCTTTCGCGAGAACCACTCCCGCGCGAGCATGGCGCAAGTCTGCCGCGACCCCGGCAAGCTCCAAGTCGGCCCTGATCCGGCGTTCGCGATGCGGCCCGCGCGCCCCGAAGCCGCCCGCCGGATTCTCGAACATTACGAGCCGTACCGGAAAGCCCGGCAGGACCAGAGGCCTGTGGTGGCCGTGACCGCCCTCGAGAAAGGCCGGGTGTATGCAGGTTTTCAACCGGACCTGCGGGGCCAAACCAAGCAGGAGGCCCATGCGAAATACGTGGGTGCGATCCTCGACGACCTCATCAGCCAGCAGCATGCGTTCGTGCTCTTTCTACCGCATTCCGTGGAGGAGGAAGGCAGCGACATCCTCGCCGCCAGACACGTGCTCAAGCAGATGAAAGCAACCCGGGCAGATTGCGTGGTCTTGGAGCAGGACTGTGGTCCGAGGCTGCTCAAGAGCATCATCGGCGAGTGCGATTTCCTGGTCGGCGAACGAACGCATTCGCTGATCGGCAGCATCTCAATGGGAACACCCTTCGCCGCTCTGACGAATCGTCAGGACACGCGGACGCATGGGATCATCGGCGCGATGTGCCGATGCGAGGACCGGATTGTCGATATGGATGTGGCCGGCGAGGATGAGGCTGTGCGGAGAGTAAGTGAGTTGTTTAAGGCTCGCGACGCGATACGAGAGTCTCTCAGACCGACTCGGGAGGAGTTGTCCCAGCAGATCGAGGAGATGGTGCACACGATCAAGGGGTTCCAGGGGAGTGCATCGAAGCCGTGAAGTACGGGCAGACCATCCGGCCGGTCGTCAAACGCAAGTTGTGTACGGGTTGTGGCACCTGTGCGGGCCTCTGTCCGCGCGGTGCCCTCACGATGGTTGTAAGGAAGGGCCGGTACGTCCCGCAGTGGGAGAAACACCGCTGTAACCGGTGTGGCCTGTGCTATGAAGCGTGCCCGGGACACAGCGTCGATTTCGAAGGGCTCAATAACGCCTTGCTCGGGGATATTCCCGAAAACATCGCCCTCGGCCGGTACTTGGGATGCTACGTCGGCCACGCCGTCGACGAGAGCGTCCGCTCCAGCAGTGCTTCCGGGGGGCTCGTCAGCTCGCTGCTCGTGTTCGCTCTGGAACAGGGTCTGATCGACGGGGCTCTGGTGACGCGAATGCGCCCCGACAATCCGTTGAAACCCGAACCGTTCATCGCCCGGACGAGAGAGGAAATCCTCTCGGCGGCGCGCTCGAAGTACTGCCCGGTGGCGACCAATGCGGCGCTGCAGGAGATTCTCGAAAGCGACGATCGGATCGCCGTAGTTGGCCTCCCGTGTCACATCCAGGGGATTCGCAAGGCCGAACAACGGATTCCCCCATTGGCCCAGCAAATCCGCTATCGGATCAGCCTCGCATGCAGTCTGAACTTCAGCTTCCGGGGCACGGAACGCTTCCTCAAGAATCTCGGCATCGCGCCCGAGAGCGTGGCGGCCTTCGAATGCCGCGGCCACGGTTGGCCCGGCAGCGTCTTGATCCGTCTGAAGGATGACACGGAGTGGACGATCCCGTACGCCGAGTGCTATCGGCAGCTCCGCCCGTACTCTCTGCGGCGTTGCACGCTGTGCAGCGACATGCTGGGCGAGTTGAGCGATCTGACCTGCGGTGACACCTGGACCAGGGACCTCGGATGGGACAGGCCACGTTTGGGCTCCCTCCCCGAGATCGCACAGACCGACAGCCTGGCCAGTTCCTTCGCGGTCTCGCGGACGTCGGAGGCGGACGAGCTCCTGGAATCTGCCGCGTCGAACGGAGCCATCGAGTTATCGGAGCTTGACCCGCAGGATCTGCTCGCCGGCCAGAACCACGCGCTCTTCAAGAAGCGGAAGCTCAGCGCCCGAATGCACCTATTCAGACTGGCGGGTCGGAGCGTGCCTCAATACGGCCAGAAGTTGCTGCCGCCGACCCGGGCCGACTACCTCCATTCGCTAAGATTCTACGCGGCGCGGTATGTACTGTCGGGTCGTCACCCCATCCTTCGCCTGTTTTCTCGCAGCGCCCGCCGACAGAAACGTGTCGTGCCGGAGTGCTATTGCGTGCCTGCCGAGACCGCAAGCCAGTGATGACGCTCGTAGGGTGTGCCATGCACACCTTCTCCAAGGACGATGAGTGAACGAGACGGTGTGCACGGCACACCCTGCAAATTACCCGGCCTCATCCTCCTTCTCTCGCGCAAGGCCTGTGACTGACGTTTCGCGGATAACGGCGATCACTTCGTTCGCCGATACCTATCCTGATGTATACCACCTACGCCAGTCAGGACGAGTACATCCTGCTCGATGAGCCGCCGGAGCGTACGTCCGATATTCCGCTCGCCCCGGCGATGGGCTACCTGCTCCTCGTAGCCTGGCTGCTCCTCTGTGCGGTCGGGCTGGGCGTCGTCATCCTGGCCAAGAGCCCGCTGGCGGGCGCGATGGTGGTGGCGGCGCCGACCTTCGTGGGCATGGTGATCAAGCCGACGTTCGCGCTGTGCATCCTCATGTTGGTCCTGCCGACCGGTGCCGGCGTGGGCTGGCAGGAGTCGTTCAGCCTCGACCGGGCCGTGGGATTGGCCGTGGCAGCCAGCTTCTTTCTCAACGCGCTGCTGACCCGCCCGGGCTTGAAGGTGCGGCACAAAGCCTTGTGGGTCGCGGCGGGTCTGAGCCTGTGGATCGGCGTCACCTCGCTGGTCCAGCCACACCTGGCGGAGGAAGTGAAGCGGGCGTTCACCCAATTCCAGCTCGTCCTGCTGATCCTCATCGTCTACTGGATTCTCGAGACAAACTACCAAGATACGTTCCGCTGGGCCTTGCGGTGCTACGTCGTCGGCATGCTCGGCTCGGTAGCGGTAGCCATCCGGTCGGGACAAGCGATTCGGGCCGTGCAGGAAACGCGGGACGTGCGGTACTCGGCGACGTTGGGCCATGCCATTGACGCGAACATGCTGTCGGCCTTAATTGCCGTGGCCTTTCTCTCCGCGATCTACCTGTTCGCCCGGGATCGGAGCCTCTTCTGGCGAGTGATCTACTTTGTGGCTCTCCTGTTTCTTCCAGTAATGATGCTTCGGACAGGTTCGCGTGGCGGACTGGTGGCGCTGGCGTTCACGCTGCTATCGCCGCTGCTGTTCGTGCGACAGGTGCTGCGTCGCCCTGCTCTGGCCGCACTGTTGCTGGCGGTCATCGTGCTGGCGTCCGTGTCGGCGGGCTTGTTGGTCAAGGAGCAAGCGCTGGCGAGTTCCGTGGCCGAGCGTCTGACGAATGTCGGCCGCGCCAAGGAGGCGCTGGCCTTTCGAGCGGAGGCGATTCAACGGGCCCTGCACGCGGCCCTGGCTTGGCCGATGGGAACGGGCTACATCAGTTGGTTCGAGCGAACCGGCAGCCCGATCTGGCCCCACAGCGATCTCTTCTTCTCCTTGGGTGTGTACGGGATACCTGGTGCGGCTCTGTTTGCCGTTTTCGTGATCCTGCTGATGCTGACGGTCAAGCGCACGCCCTTGACGGTGGAGAAGCTTTACGCCCGGGCCGTGCTGACGTTCCTGTTGGTCATGGGACTCAACATCAAGCAGGTCTCGGCCAAGTACTACTGGATCTTCCTGGCTTTTGTCCTGGCGGCCGAGCGCCTTGGCTGGGGCCATGTCGAGCCGCAGGAGGAGTGGACCGGGGGAGAGGATGAAGAAGCTGCGGATACTGGCGATTAGCCACATGTTCCCCACGCGGTGCTCCAGGCAGTACGGCGCGTTCATCTGCCGGGAGGCGCAGTACCTGCGGCCGCACGAGATCGAATGCCGTTTTCTGGTCGGCCGGCCGTGGGCTCCTTGGCCGCTGCACTATGCCCCGCGCTGGCGCGGGTACGGGCCGGCGAATCCCCTGGCGCCGCCCGGGGAGTTCCCGGCACGGGCAGTGCCATATTTTCGTCCGCCCGGTTTCGGGTTTCGGCGCTTTGAAGGCCAAATCATGGCCCGTGCTTTATTGCCGACGGCCCGGAAGTGGCATCGTGAAGGCCCCTTCCATCTGGTCTTGGGTGTCTCCATGCTACCGGACTCGGAGGCGGCCGTAGTGATTGCTCGCGACCTCGGTCTGCCGGTGGCCGGTCTGGCCGTGGGCAGCGACGTGATGGTGTACCCAGACCGAATGCCAGCGCTGTGGCGGCGGCTCTGCGAGACGCTCGATCGGGTCGATCTGCCGGTTGGCGTCAGTCAATCCGTGTGCCGGCGGCTGGTGGAAACCGGCAAGTGCAAACGGGAGCCGCTATGCGTGTATCTGAGCCGAGACGCAACGCAATTCACTCCTGCCCGGAACAAGGATCGCGTCCGGGAGCAGCTTGGCTGGGCGCAGGGGAACATCGTCGCCATCTACGTGGGCGGGCTCGTCGAGACGAAAGGAATGGGCGAGTTGGCAACTGCCGCCGAGCCACTCCTCAGCAAATATGAGCATTTTCAATTCGTTTGTGTAGGCGATGGCCCCGCGCGAGACCGACTACGGGTACTTCGGGGCCACTTTCCAGGAGAGAGAGTGATACTGCCCGGCCGAGTGGCTCCGGAGGAGATCCCCCAGTTCTTGCAGGCGGCAGATTTTCTCGTGTTGCCCTCGCACAGTGAGGGCATGCCCCAGGCGGTCCTGGAGGCAATGAACTGCGGCTTGCCGGTCGTAGCGACGCGCGTCGGCGGAGTCCCCGAAGCCGTCATCGACGGCGAGACAGGTTTGCTTGTCGAGCCAAAGAACGCGGATCAGCTTCGTGACGCGATGGAACGGATGATTACCAATGAAGCATTTCGCTTTGCGGCAGGACAAAGAGGGTTGACGCGGGCTCGCGAGGTCTTTGACTCGGAACGCAACGCGGGCGTCTTTGCCGACGCATTATGGTCGCTGGCGGGAGGACGAGTCTGATGGACGATTCACCCCGGCAGCGTCGCATCAAGGTTTGCATGCTGACTTCGGTTCATCTCCCCTTCGATGGACGAATCTTTCACCGGGCGGCCAAGAGTCTGGCCCGGGCGGGCTATGAGGTGGTGCTCATCGCCCGGCACGACAAGGAAGAGGTCATTGACGGGGTGCGCGTCGTTCCGTTGCCGCAACCGAAGAACCGGCTGCATCGGATGACCAAGGTACTATGGCGTCTGTATCGTCTGGCTGTAAGAGAGGACGCGGATGTCTACCATTTCCACGACCCGGAATTGATGATCGTCGGCTTGTTTTTGAAACGGCGCGGCAAGAGGATCATCTGGGATGTCCATGAGCACTATCCCAACAGCATCCTCGATAAGTACTACATTCCGAAGCTGCTCCGGCGGTTCATCGCCACGTCGTTCGATCTTTTCGAGCGGGTGGCGGTGCGATTTTTCGACTACGTGATCTACACGACTCCCTTCGTCGGGCAGCGCTACCGGACCATGAAGGTACGGTCGGGGCCGGTCGAGAACTATCCCATCCTCAGATTGTCCGAGATGTTCCGGAGGCAGCCACAGCAGCGGATCATCTATCTCGGCGGCATGGCACGGATTCGCGGCCTGGTCGAGGTGGTCGAAGCCTTTGCCGTCGTTACGAGGAAACATTCGCAATGGGCGCTCGATTTGGTGGGGTCGAGCCGACCGGCGTCCTTCGAGAACCAGCTCCGGGACTTGGCCCGGAACCTGGGCATCGACGCGAAGGTCAAGTTTGTCGCCTGGGTCCCTTACGAGGAAAAGGAGCGACTCTCCTGCCAGGCATCGATCGGGGTCATCACGTATCTGCCCCATTCGAACAACACGAGTTGCTTGCCGAACAAGCTGTTCGACTATATGCTCGTTGGCTTGCCGGTGATTGCGTCGAATTTCCCGCTCTATCGGGAGGTGGTGGAGCCGAGCCATTGCGGGCTGCTCGTCGATCCGACCCGGCCTCCGGAGATCGCCCAAGCGATGGAATACCTGATCGAGCACCCGCGGGAGGCACAGCAGATGGGTGAGAACGGCCGCCGGGCCGTGCGGGACAAGTACAACTGGGAAGCAGAGAGCCATAAGCTCTTGCACATTTATGATACGGTCTTGAAGACCGAAGGAGATGGTTGACGTGGCAAAAGTACTCTTGGTCGTCGGGGCCAGACCCAACTTCATGAAAATGGCCCCGCTCTATTTCGAGATGGTCAAAGCCCGGCCACTGGAGCCCCTGATCGTCCACACGGGTCAGCACTACGATTACGTGATGTCGCAGGCGTTCTTCGAGGACCTGGAGCTGCCGCAACCGCATCATTTTCTCGGCACGGGCTCCGGCTCCCACGCCGAGCAGACGGCTCGGATCATGGTCGAGTTCGAGAAGGTGCTCCTGGCGGAGAAGCCCGATCTCATCGTCGTCTTCGGGGATGTGAACTCGACCGTGGCCTGCAGCCTGACGGCCAAGAAGCTGCTGATTCCGGTCGCCCACGTCGAGGCGGGCTTGCGCAGCTTCGACGAAACCATGCCGGAAGAGATCAACCGGCGCGTAACGGACACCATCTCCGACCTGCTTTTTACGCCTTCCCCGGACGGCGACGAGAACCTGCGGCGGGAGGGCATCGCGGAGAGCAAAGTTCACCGCGTCGGCAACATCATGATCGACTCGCTGATCGGCATTCTGAATCGCATCAACCAGGACCACCAGGAGCAGATTGTGCAGCGTTTCGGTCTGACGAAGCGGAATTATGTGCTGGTGACGCTGCACCGTCCGTCGAACGTAGACGAGCGGGCCGGCCTGGAGCAAATCCTGCGGTACCTCAACAAGCTGGCGGCCCAGGTGCCGGTGGTCTTTCCCGTGCACCCAAGGACCAGGAAGAACATCGAGGCATTCGGCATCGATGCCTCGTTCCGCGACGCATTTCACATCGTCGAACCGGTGCGATACCGGGAGTTTCTCACGCTCCAGAACAACGCGCGCTTCGTCGTGACGGATTCGGGAGGCATCCAGGAGGAGGCAACGTATCTGAAACTGCCCTG
>CAYHAJ010000372.1:0-13407 GCA_964354535.1 uncultured Pirellulales bacterium | reverse complement strand
CGTTTGGGAGCCCGATGCATGCGTCGCCCCTACTGTGGGCGGCGCAGGAATAGAGGACCAGATGGCCAAGATCATCTACGCGGTAGCGGGGGAGGGATTCGGGCATGCGAGCCGGGCGCACTTCGTCGGGCAGCGATTCCTGGAGGCTGGACACGACGTGCTCTTCGCCGCTTCACTGCGGGCCCTGCAGTATCTGCGCCCTTACTACGGCGCGCGGGTCAAGGAAATCTTCGGCCTGTCCTACAACTACAGCAAGGGCTATGTCGATCCCATTGCGACCCTCTGGAAGAATCTCTCGCGTTTTCCGCAGGGGCATCGCGTGAATCGGGTGTTCTTCAAGGAGGTGTGCGAGCCGTTTCGGCCGGATTTGGTGGTCACGGATTTCGAGCCGTTCAGTGCGCACTGGGCGTGGCGCCACCACGTACCCTTTCTCAGCATTGACAACGAACACCTGCTCAACCTGACTCAGCTCGACCACGAGTTCGGGGACCTCTGGGGGCGTCTGAGCGCGAAGGTGGTTGTACGCTGCCACTATGTCGGGGCCCGAGCCTACGTCATCATCAATTTCTTCCGGGCGCCATTGAAGAGTCCCACGGCCGTTCTGGCCCCGCCCATCGTGCGACCCGCCATCACGCGGCTCCAGCCCTCCGAAGCCGGCCCCATCGTGGTCTACGCGACTACCGGCACCCACGAGGAGCACTGGCGCGACGTGCTCGGCCGATTTGCCCCCCATAAGTTCTATATTTATGGCTTCAACAAGAACGCCGAGTGGAAGAATTGCACCTTCAAGGAGGCCTCCACGGAGGGCTTCGCCACGGACTTGGCGGCGGCGCGGGGGGTGATCGCCTCCGCGGGGCTCTCGTTGATCAGCGAGTGCCTGTATCTGAAGAAGAAGATGCTCTTGCTGCCATTAGCCGGGCAGTACGAGCAGCTCATCAACGCTCGTTACGTGGAGAAGCTGGGGCTGGGAGTATGGTCGAAGAGGATCGAGGAGTCCGTGGTCGCCCGCTTTCTGGACCGGCTCGATGAGCCGATGCCGCAGGACGACCGCATCCTCTGGCCCGACAACGGAAAGTTTCTGGAGACGCTCCAGAGCGTACTGTCGCGACTCGATCTGCCGGTGAAGATTGGCATTTAGGTCCTTTTCGTCCCTTAGGCCCTTTCGACCTTCAAGGGCCTACAGGACTGTCCCGCCGTGCAGGTCGGATCAGTTGGCTGCGGCGGGGGCCTCTCTTCCCAGATAGCCTTGCTGGACGCACAGTTGGAGGATCTCACGGGCCAGGGGGCCCGCGTCGCTGCCGCCATGCTGGCCGCTCTCGATGACCACCGCCAGGGCGATCTTCCTTCCTGCTTGATCTTCGGCAAATCCCGCAAACCAGGCATTGAAAGGTCCCTCGGTGGAACCGGTTTTTCCGTAGACCTTCACGCCGTACTGTGCCAGGCCGCTCTTGGCGAACTCCCTGTAAGCTGTTCCCCCGCGTTCATTCACCACGGCGCTCATACCGTCATAGACGACCTGCAGGGTCGCGGGCGAGATCGCCAGATCGGCCGGTTGCTCTGGCGGCGCCGGTGCTTCCGGGCTCAGGAACAGACGCGGCGTCTTGACCCGGCCACCCCGGGCGAGCGTGGCAAAGGCGTTGGCCACCTGCAAGGGTGTGACCCGAAAGTTGCCCTGCCCGATGCCGAACATCTTGCGGTCGCGCTCCCTCAGCGGCGGCAGTTGGGCGACGGACTCAACCTCCGTGTAAGCCGGCGCCAGGTCGCTGCCGATCTCGCCCGCAGCCTGCCGGAGACGGCGGGGGGCTTGGCCGGGGACCGGTGGCACCGGGTACGACAGCGGGACCTCCCGTCCGTACCCAAACCGAAAAAGCCACTCCTGCAAGACCCGCGGCTCCAGCGCGTCGGCCAGTCGCGAAAAATAGATGTTACAACTTCCTTTCGTGGCGTTGCGGGCGTTGTTCTTCCAGCTCATGTCATGGCCCACCGTGTTGGACCGCCGGTAGATCAAGCAGTTGGGCCAGCCGGGCGGCGCGGACGCCGCCGGGCAACTGATGACCTGATCCGCCGTGATGGTGCCCGACTCCAGGCCGGCGATCAGGATCGTGGGCTTGGCCACCGATGCCGGGGGATAGAGCCGGTAGAGGGCCCGATTCCACGTGGGCCGGTTCGGGTCCGCCAGGAGATCGGCGTAGTCGTATCGGGCCTGGTTGAGGTCGTAGCTCGGCAGCGACAGCAGGGCCAGGATGTCGCCCGAGTTGACGTCGATGATTGCTCCGGCCATGGGGGATTTGCAGTAGTCCGGGTTGACCTGCGGATCCGTCAGACGCCGCTCGATTTGCTCTTGCAGGTGGATGTCGAGGGTGAGCTGAACGTCCCGGCCGAACTCGGTCTCGCTTTCGCGGATGAGCTGGCCGTCGATGTCGTAGACGGCCTCGCCGCGCCGGCCCCGGAGGATGCTCTCGCAGACGTACTCGACCCCGCCCTCGCGCCCGCAGACCTCGCCCCTCTGATAGCTGGCCAGCGGATCGTCCGCGAAGATCTTGAGATCGCGCGGCTGCGTGGCTTGGCCGACCCAGCCGATCGTCTGGGCCGCGGCACCGCGGTAGGGATAATAGCGCCGGCCCGTCGGCACGATGTCGATGTCATCCAGCTCCGTAAAGGTGAGCTGGGCGGCGAAGACCTCATCCTCAGTCTTGAGCTCCATGAGCGGCCATTCCCGATTCCTCTCCGGGAGATCCCGGTCCTCCACCTGGGCGATCCGCCGGTTCCGCTCGGCGAGGTCGGGATAGTGGCGTTCGAGCTGGGCGAGAGCCTCGGAAAGGGGAACGCTGTTGAGCGTCGTGTACTTGGCGATGAGATTCGGATCGCGGTGGTTGCGGGCCCAATACAGAAAGCTCTTGGTGTTCCAGACCCTATCGTTGAGGGCTTTGATTTGGCCTTCGATCTCCGCCCGGCTCAAGCCGAAGCGGCTGCATTTGTCGATGATGCGCTCCAGATCCTCCCGCTTGTCGTACAACTCCTTGAAAGTCTTGTACGACGAGGGGTTGGCGTCCCGGAGCGGGGCGGCGGCGAGCTTCGCCAGCTTGACCCGGTCGTCGAAGAAACAACTCAGCCGGTAGTTGATGCAGATCTGGAACTGGGGCATGTCCGCCGCGACGATTTCGCCGTGGCGGTCGAGGATCTTGCCGCGCAGAGTCTTGAATTGCTTCGACAGACTCCCGAGATCCTTGAGCTGCTCGATCTCTTCCTGGACCGAGGGGCTGGCGAACAGTTGGAGCTGCGCGAGCCGCGCCAGGCAGATCAGCAGCACGGCCAGCCCCACGCCAATGAATACCTTGACTCGCTTTTCGTACATCCGGGCTCCGTGCCTTCTGTGTAGGATGCCAGGGACCTAAAGGACTTCCAGGACCTCAGGGACGTGTTCCGCCGCTATCGAAACAGCGGCTTGCGGGCGAGACGCCAGTGCCCCTTTCCATACATACGCATCGTCCAACCGATCGGCAAGAACAAGAACGGCGCAAGGACCGCCGAATAGAGCGGTTGCCAGAGCAAGCTCGTCGCCAGGTTCGCCGCGACCGGCTCCGCCCGCAGGAAGGTCAGGAGATGGGTCAGGCCAGCCGTCAGAAAACCCAGGAGAAAGATCGTAACGGCCTGGTGGAGAACCCGGCGCGGCATGGCCGTGCCGCTGAGATCGGACAGCAGCGTGCCGAATAGGCCGAAGCTGAGAATCCGCGGTCCCATGAGACGGCTGACGGCCGGATTCGTCAGGTCGGCCACGAAACCGATCGCGAAGGAGGCAATGATGGCGTCCTTCGGGTCCGAGCGAAGGGCGAAGAAGACCAGCAGGATCAGCAGCAGGTCCGGCTTGATGTCCGAACGAATCGCGATCGCGCCCACCAGACCGGTTTGCAGAATGGAGGCGACCAGAACGAGTACTGCAAACCGAAACCAACGCATTCAATCACTCCCACGGACACGGGCGGTGCTCAGGGCGGACGCCGGCTTCAGCACGACCACATCGGTGAGGGCCGCGAGGTCGCAAACGGGGCGGACGGTGATGTCCCAAACGTGGGGATTGTCCGCGTCCCTTTTGCGCTGTGCGACCTCGGCCACGATGATGGGGACGTTGAGCGAGCCCGGCTTTGCTTGGGCGTACACCACGTCGCCAGCATCAATCGTATGCTCGCAGGGGACTAGGGGGATCTTGGCTATGCCATCGCCCTGGCCCTTCATGACCATGAGCACATCCAGATTGGCGACGCGGACCGGCAGGCGCGAGTCTGGGGCCGTGATGAGCTTTACCTTCGCTCCTTTGGCATCGACGGCGGACACGATGCCGATGACGCACTGGTCGTCGAGGCGGGCCCCCATGAGGCTCAGCACGTACTGGCCGACGGCCACGCCGCTGTCCCGGCCCTGGCTGATCGTCAGCTCATCCTGCGCCGACATGGTGATCTTCGCCGGAATCGTCTGCATGTGCGCCAAGCCGGGCTTGGCCTGCAACTTCGTGAGCAGCTCGAGTTGCTTGTGGGCCTCCTGGAGCTGTGCTTCGAGATTGGCAGACCCGTTGTGGGCCTGCTGATAGGCCCGGAACAGATCGTCATACTCCTTCGGGGTGATGTCCCGCCTTTGGGCGGTGGTCTGTGAGATCCGCACCACGCCGCCGCCGAGGGTCAGCGGCCAGCGGAATACCCGCGCGTAGGTGAGCTGCAGGCGGCCGGTGGTATCGCGCGGCACGAGAAACAGGAAGATCAGCCCCGCCAGCATGCCGCAGGCAAAGAGCACTCCCTTCGATCTATTGGCCCGTTTTCGTGCCATGAGCACCGTCAATCATATCCGCGCTCGCTGTGGTCCATCGTGTCCTTCCACAGCTCCAGGTTCTCCAGGTACACGCTCGTGCCGCGGGCCACGCAGCTCAGGGGGTCCTCCGCCCGGAAGACGCGCAAGCCGGTCGCATTGCCCAGGACCTTGTCCATGCCCCGCAGCAGGGAGCCGCCGCCGCAGATGCAGATGCCGTTGTCGATGAGGTCGGCGGCCAGTTCGGGCTCGGCCCGCTCCAGCGTCGAGGTGACGGCGTCGATGATCTGCGAGACGGGGTCCTTCAGGGCCTCGCGAATCTCTTCACTGGTGACGACGATCTTGCGCGGCAAGCCGGAGATCGTGTCTCGTCCGGCGATCTCCATCGTCAGCTCTTCTTCCAGCGGGGCGGCCGAGCCGATCTGGATCTTGACCTTCTCCGCTCGCGCTTCGCCGATCAGGAGGTTGTACGTTCGCTTGAGATGATTGATCACGGCCTCATCCATGTCATCGCCGCCGACGCGGATGGAAGTGGCGGTGGCAATGTCGGCCAAGGACATGATGGCGACTTCGGTGGTGCCGCCGCCGGTGTCGCAGATCATCGAGGCGGTCGGCTCCGTGATGGGCAGACCCGCGCCGATCCCCGCCGCCATGGGTTCGTCGACGAGAAAGACCTTGCGGGCGCCGGCGCGCTCGGCGCTGTCGATTACGGCGCGCCGCTCGACGGCCGTAATACCACTGGGAACCGCGATCACGACGCGCGGCCGGACCAGGCCGCCCCGGCCGTGGACTTTCCGGATGAAATAGCTCAGCATCTTCTCGGTGACTTCGAAGTCGCTGATCACGCCGTCTTTGAGCGGACGAATGGCGCTGATCGAGCCGGGGGTTTTGCCCAGCATCTCGCGCGCGACCAGGCCGACGGCCTCGCCGTCATTCAGGACAATATTAGTCCCTTTACGGACCGCGACGACGGAGGGCTCGTTCAGGACAATTCCTTTGTCGCGAACACAAACCAGCGTGGTACAGGTACCGAGATCGATGCCCATATCCATGCTGAAAAAGCCAAGAATTGCGTCCAACAGCACAGGCGACTCCTTTCACAGACGGCCATTGGATATTGTGCGTGCCGACGGGCGGCATCGTCAAGGAGAATCTCGCTATGGCATGCCAAAAATCGTTCCGTAATTCGTGTAGCAGGCGAAAGTAACGTACGCCATGGTTGCCAGGAGGACCCCGGCCGCAAGGGCCAGAATGGCCGTATACAGGTTGCTCGGCGGGGCGATCTTTCCCCCGCGTGGCTGAGGCATTGGACTCATAGACTAACAACCTCCCGGCGGCGCTGCGCTGCGCTGGACGGAGCCAGTCGCCCGCCGCCCTCGGCTCACAAATTCGTTGTTACTTTATCACCCGCTTGCGGCTGTACGCCCTGCTTGACGAGGTTCAGGACGCCGACCGCACGATCCGGCCAGACCTCCACGATCTGGATATCCGCGACGTACTGATCGCCACGGGTGACGTGGAAGGTGATATCCTGCCGGACGCCGGCGGCGGTGCCGATGGAAATCTCCACCAGGCGGCTCCGCAGATCGACCGCCGTGACCTGGCCGTTAAGCCCGAGGGCCCTGGTGCCCTGCAACGGCGCCGCAATCGGCTGCACCGGTCGGGCTCCCGGAACGCCCGGCGCCACGGTGGTCGGAGGCTGGGCCGCCATCTGGCCGTACTTGGCCAGGTACACATTGAGACGCGTCCCCAGGTCCTGATTCTCCTGGGTCAGCCGGCGAATCGCGTCCTCATGCTGGACAATGATCGTCATCTTCTCCAAGAGAGACTGACTGGTCTCCGCCAACTCCTTCTCGCGGTTGATCCGGTCGGCCTCCAGGGCGTTCACTTTCTGCTGCGCGGCTTCATGGAGCGTCGTCTGCTGCTTGACCGCGGCGCTGGCGTTGGCCATGATGTCTGCCATGCTCGCCACCTTCTGTTGCAGCTCGGCGTTCAGCCGATTGGCGGTGTCCAAGTCCCCCTGGAGCTTGGTGATCTGCGTGTCGCGCTCGGTGACCTTTGTGCCGAGGTCGGCCTTGATGGTCTCGATGCTCTTCTCGGCATCTTCCCTGGCTCGGACCGCGCTCTCCTGGGTGTTCCTCGCAGACTGCCACTTGCGGTCGTTGTCGTCCGCTTTCTGCTTCCAGTTGTCCGCCGTGATCACGTAGGAGGCGACGACCCCGCAGAGGAACAAGGAGAAAATGCTCACGAGGACGATCAGAACCTTGGTAAGCGTGCTCAAGACCGGCTCCTTTCACGAATCAGCGTACTTAGCAGTTTCCTCATGCCGCGTTCTATCGGACGTTGGGCTGCACCGGTAAAAACTGCAAAAGGGCCTCAATCCGCCGAGGGACTCACTCTATGCCCAAGCCCCGATATTACATCTGCATAGCATAATCTTACGCTTTTGGCTTACCAAGGTCAAGGTAATTTTCCTAAATCCCCCAAATAGAAACCATTGTGGTGGCACAGAAGCTCTGGCGAAAGCAGGTTGATTGTCTGTCACGAGGACTGAAGACGATAGTTTCAAACAGCGTCCCGGCCGGCGGGAGCGTTTTGGCCATCTGAATTTGGGGTTTGTTTGAGATTTGGAATTTGTGATTTCGAATTCCCGCCGTAAGCATAAGTCATTGTGCTAAAAGAGTTTACGCAACTCCGGTGGCGTCACTTCTTCCCCGCCCGCCGCAGCACGGCCTTGGCGGCTGCCAGGCGCACTTTTTTCGAGGAATCTTGCAGCAGTTGGGGCAGATACCGGCCCGCTTGCTTCGTAGCGACTTCACCAATGGCCAGAGCTGCCAGCACTTTGACGCGTTCCTGCCCCTGGGCGTCCATCTCGGCTATCAGGTTCTTCTCAAAGATAGCCAGGACCTCCGCCTCGCCGCCCGCGTCGCCCCGTTTGCCCATTTGCTCGGCGGCCGCCAGACGTACCTCCGGGACCGGGTCGTCGAGCATCGAGATGATGGCGCTCTCGGCCTCGTCAGTGCCCAAGGCACCCATGGCCCGGATGCCGATCACGCGGTCATCGGCGTAGGCGCTGATGAGTCTCGTCCAGAGCTTTCGGAAAATCCGGCTATCGCCCAGCATGGCAATCGACTCGGCAGCCTGCAAGACGACCAGGTCGGAGGAATCGTCCCGCTGCAAGGTCCAGTAAAGATATCGGATTCCCTCCTTGCGGCCGCTTTTGCCCAGCAGCAGGGCCGCGTTGGCTCGTACGGTCTGGTCGCTACCGGCCAGAGCAGCGCAGATCTCCTTATGAAGCTCCGGCTGGCCCAGTCGGCTCATCGCGTAGGCGGCCGCGATCTTGATATTGGGATTCGCGTCGTTCAGCAGGGGCCCGACGTCATTTCTGGCCGGGGCATACTCCAGGTCCCCAATCGCCAGGAGGGCCGCAAACTTGACAGGAACCACCGGGTCAGCCAGTAATTTTTGGACCATTGTCGTCAAACGGACCTCGCGGGTCGAGGCGACCACCTCGACGGCATTGGCCCGAATCTGGGGGTCGGCGTCTGCCAGCCCTTCGAGAATGATCTGCCGGGCCTGGGCCGGCAGGTCGTCGCTGATTGATAGTGGCGTGGGCGCAGGGCCAGATCGGAGGGGGGAGGGGGACGATTGGCCCGTCGGCGCGCATCCGAACACCGGGAGCAGGGCCAGACTGAGAACCGCGATCCAGAGAAATGGACGACGTGATCTCTGTGGACGAGAGGGACGCGGTGCCGACGTCAAGTGGTCCACAGAGTCCACTTCGTCCATGCTGTCCACCAGGTCCATCATGCCATTCTCCAAGCCTCGGCAGGCTTCTGCCTACGCCGGAGCAGCCACGCTCCCAGCGGCCACCCGAGGGTCGCCACAAACAGGGCCGCACAACTGTTGGCGAACCACTCGCCGTGGCGGCTGTAGAAGCTCACCCGTTTATCTATCGGCAATCGGTCCAGGAACCATCCAGCCATAGCGGTTCGGTCCATGGTCCGGCGGGGAAAATCACTGCTGGCGGCCAGGTAGCCGTCCCGAATCCGGCCCGTGGACTCGATCAGGCAACTGATTCCTGTATTGACGCTGCGGATGATGGGCAGCCGATTCTCCACGGCCCGGAAGGCACAGATCGCCGCGTGCTGCGGCAACTCCGTGCTGGGGATCACCCGGGGCGGATCTGCCGCGAACTGGACGAACCAGCCGTCGTTGCTGATATTGACCAGCCCATCGATCTGCTTGCGGCCCTGGCTGTCGAGGGCGAAGTTCCGACCGACATACGGAATCGTGTCCTCGTAGCAGATAAGGACGCCGAAACGGTAGGGAGGGCGGCGCTCCGATTGCGGATTGCGGATTGCGGATTGCGGATTGGGGGGCTGTCCTCCGTCCTCTGTCCTCTGTCCTCTGGTAGGTGTTGCCATCTCGAAAACGGTGTACCTTGTACCGTGTTCGAGCGAGTAATCCGGATTCCAACCTTTGGGGAGGAACATCTTGAGCCGCTCGAAGAGCCAGGGGAGCTGGTTCTTGAAGGGGATATACTCGCCGAAGAGAACGAGGTGGATTTTGTCGTAGCGGCCGGGATCGCGGGTTCCGTCCGGCCGGTAGAAATAGGCGGAATTGAGACTGCCCGGGTACAGCTTGCCGCGCGGGTCCTTCACGATCTCGACCCCGTGGGCCCCGACGAGGACATAGGCCCCGTCCTGGGCGTGCTCGCACAGAGCTTTGTGGAAGGCCTTGTCCTGGTTAAAGTCGTCCTCGAGGTAGGGCCACAGGGCCGGATCGAGCAGGCCCTGGACCATCGTCTCCGGCCAGATGATCAGCTCGGCCCCTTGGGCTTGGGCGGCCTTGCTCTTGTCCATCAGCTCATCGAAGATGTCCACGCTCTTGGTATGGCTGCGCTTGACCGATTGCGGCACGTTCGACTGGAGCGACGCCACCAGTGGCCCCTCGGTCACATACTCCTTCGCTTGCCCCAACCGCCAGTGGCCATAGAGAAACGTCGCGGCCACCGCGACCGTGACGACGGCGCTCCGGAGCGATAGCGACTTGACGGAGGAAGCCTTGCCACCGGCCAGCAGCCACGGAGCCGAGCCACGACACACGAGGCGCAGGATGGTCCACAGTTGCCAGGGATGAACATGGATCGTTTCAGGAGGATTCGCCGCCAGACACAGAATCGGCTGGTTGCGTATAGGCGCCCCGGCGGCCAGGATCAGGTCCATGAGCACGCCATTGACCATTGCGACAATGAACGAGACGCCCGCCGCGCCGAGGATGTCGGCGATCTGGATCATCGCGAGGTTCTGATACTGGCTATGGCCGAGGAACCGCCAATAGAACCCGCCCATCGGAAAGCCCTGCCATCGTTCCCATCCGGCTACCAAGATCGGCAGCGCGATAAAGAGCGGCCACCCCTTCGCCCGGGCAAACTGCACGGCCAAGGCCGGCAGTACCCAGAACACCGACAGATACAGGCACATGGCCAGCCAGCCAATGATCGTGATCGGCACGATCCAGTAGACGTTGACCAACCAATAGAGGTACCCGACGCCGAAGGCCAGCAACGCAAGTGTGCGGGGCCGCATCGACGACGTACAGGCGAGGGCAAACGGCACAAGGGCTATCCACGCCAAGAACGACCAGCCAATCGGCGCCTGAATGACCGTCAGCAGGATGCCGCTGAGAACAAAAAGGGACAGTATGATGGCCAGAGGCTTCCTATTCCTCAAGCGATGACGCCTCCATTCGAACTGAGCTCGTTTTGTCGAGCGGGCTGAGCTTGCTTCCCAGCAGATTCAGCCGGTCCTGGACTTCCTTGATCGTGTAGGGCTGTTTCTTCTGCAAGCGCCCGTTCAATTTCATCGTGAACAGAGATAGAAGCGACCGGTCCAGGCAAAGCTGACGGACCGGAATTTTGTTCTCGCTGTAGAGCCACTTGAGCTCGGCATCCGCATGTTCCGGCCAATCGGGCGAGCCATTGCCCTCGACGGGCAGGCCCTCGGAGTCGGCGATCCGCTCTTTCGCTGCTTGCACGTACGTCTCGGAAATATCGATACTCGTATAACTGCGATTGAGCTTGTGGGCGACGGTCGCGGTCGTGCCGGAGCCGCAGAAGGGATCGAGCACCCAATCGCTTTCATTCGAGCTGGCACGAATGATCCGCGCGAGCAGGCTCTCCGGCATCTGGCACGGAAACCCCGTCCGCTCGGTGAACGTGCCGCAGATGCGCGGATACTCATTCCAGACGTCGTCTGGCATCTTTCCGGCGGGGTTCGCCCGCTTGTCACTGTACTTCTTTTGCCGATCCGAGATCACACGCACGGCCTCATCGTGAAAGACGAAATTCTTCGGGTCTTTTACGAAGTAGAGGATATGCGTATGCGCGCGGGCGAACTTGTTCTTCGTCTGCTGGCCGAAGGTGTAGTGCCAGATGATCCAGTTGCGGAGGGTCAGCCGCAACTCGTCCTCCAGAATGAGCTTGATGTGGGCGGCGTACTCATCGCCGATGGCGATATAGATCGACCCGTGTGGCTTGAGCACGCGGACGCACTCGCCGATCCAGTCCCGCGTCCAGGCGAGGTATTGTTCGCTTGCCTTCTCGTCGTGGTACTTGTCGTATTTGTACCCGATATTGAACGGCGGATCGGCGAAGACCAGATCTGCGAACGGCTCTTTCACCCGGCGCAAGATCTCGACGCAATCCCCGCACAGAATCTGATTTCTTAGTTTCTGCATCGCCGTATTCTATAGCCTCGCACTCACTTGGCAAGCCCCACCCGCCTTTCCGCGGGGCGAACGCAGAGTCTCCCAAGCGGGTCGGCTGGGGCGTCGCCGGCTTCGGCGACGGGTGGCAGCGTCAAGGCCGAAGGCCTTGGCGATGGTCCTGCGCACGGCTGAGTCACCATCGCCAAGCTGCGCTTGACGATGCCACCCATTACCTCACCTGACTCTGCATTCGCCCCGGCCTTTCCACGATCACGGAGAAGGCGTTGGGATTGTGATAGTCCGGGTCGCCGATCTTCTCGCGGAGCCATCGTGCCATCTCCAGGCCTGTCACCCGTGCGCCCAGACGCTCGAAGAATGCCATGACTTTCTCCATGGAGAGCCGGTTTCGATGGTATCGTCTGACCGCCACGACCTCGTGTTCGCCGGACCATTTGGCGTTGAAGAAATGGAGAATCACATCTCTCCTGGTGATCCGGAGCATTTCGGCGAGGGTGCGTTCTGTGGCGGCCAAGGACAGGTGCTCCAGGAGGTCGTGGCAGAAGACACAATCGTAGGAGGAATCGAGGAAGTTCGTCGCCAGGATGCTCTGGACGCGGAAATCCACGTCTGGAAATCGCCTCTTTGCGTTCTCGATGTTCTTGGCGGCGATATCGATCCCGGTGTAGTCTAAGAGTCTCGCGAGGCCGGACTGGTAGAAGAAGCGGTAGTCGTTGGCAGAGCCGCAGGCCACTTCCAGGACGGATATTGTCGCGCTCGGCACCTGCGAAAGTTGCGCGCTCCAGGTCGTCATGAAGGTATCCAGCGCGAGATCCGAGAGGCAGTCACGCGGCTGGTCGCAGTCGCGACAGCACAGAGCCGCGGCGATGTAGTCGGGAATCGGGCAGACCTCCTCTCGCAGCCATGCGCTGGCCTTGAGGATGAATTCCGGAATGTGCGCAGGGGCCGGCGACTCGATGGCATCGAGAAGCTGCTGTCGGGTCGATCCGTTCTCGAATTGCTGCAAGATCCACGTGAGAACGGCGCCAAACCGTAACTCTTCCGTAATCAACGCATCGAAGCGGCCGGGATAGAGGGCATCGGCCAGCAAGGCACGGGTGAGAATGCTTTGACCGTTGATGCGCGGGTCCTCGACGCCGGAGACCAGATAGCGATCCAGGAAGTCCGACGCATAGCAATCCCACGAACACCTCAGATTGTGTTCTTCCAGAGTCATCGTTCGATCCTGCCAACAGGTAATGTCCCCGCGTGCAGAGGTGTTACACGCATTCGTCATAATGATCGCAGAAGAAGCCGAAGACCCCAGGCTCTAAACAGGCCCGAACCCGGCGCCAGCGCCTTGGTCATTGGAGTTTGGGATTCTGAATTTGTTTCGGATTTCGAGCTTCGGATTTCGAAGGGGGAAATGTAAACTGACGGTTCGGTACCAAGTCGCATTGTGGTCGTAGGTTATGGACATGCATAATCGGAGGTCACTATGGATCAGTCGCCGAGAAATCAGGAGAACGAGCATTCATCCTTCTGTTGCTGTGGTCACGCAGAGCACGGGTACCCACCGCAGGGTCTGAGCCGCCGGGAGTTCATTTCAGTTACGGGTGCGGCCACGGCGGTGGGTTTGGGTCTGCCCATTCTGGCCACGGGAGTGTTGGGGCAATCAGAATCCCCGGCGCGGCGGCCGCTGGCCCCTCGGCCGCTGAAGGTCCTGCCGGTCTTCAACTGTGAGATCTACCCGCGCAAGGAGGCGACAAGCTGGCGCGTGACGGGAGCGATTCAGAACGAGCAGCAGCTTCACGAAGAGGAGCGGCACATTCAGGCGGACCTCCAGCAGATGGCCTCCGCTGCGGATTTCCCGTTGGAGATCAAGCCGCTAATCACGGTGCG
>CAYHAJ010000371.1:0-6537 GCA_964354535.1 uncultured Pirellulales bacterium | reverse complement strand
AAAGACGCAAAGATCGCCAAGGGTAAAGCGATTCTTGTCTTGCTCTTCCTTTTCTTTGCGCTCTTGGCGTGCTTGGCGCGAGGAACTCTTGGTTCCGGCCGAAGGCCGGGCTGGGAAATCTGCGTAATCTGTGGACTCTCTGACTCTTTTACATGCAGGGACTTACAGCATATCCCCTCAGAAAGCTCGTCAAGAAAAACAAGATGTTACGGCTTTGTGGTGCGAATAAGTAGGAGAGACGAACAGATCACATTCGTGTCATGCGCACAATTCGTGGTTGAAAAGCACTGATTAAGAATTTCTGTGCGAGTTTAGGTTTTTGCACAACATACAGGCGTCGGGAAACGTCTATAATAGGGTGCGGCTGCCGGCGGAGGTGGCCGCGACGAGATGTTGGGGCGAACGAACGAGACTTCGCCAAGCCCCTTTCTTCATGACGGTGAACGGTTGCCGTGTCAAACAAAGCCAAAAGGCGGTAGCCGGTAGTCGGTAGTCAGTAGTCGGTTGGAAGGCCGCGGCAAAGCAAACCCAATTTCCGTCCGAAGAGGGACGGGGCGGGCGTTCCCCTCGCCCCTTGCGGCCTCGGACCTCTCCCGGGGACGATTATGCAAAACGAACCCAATTTCGTCCGCCCTGGGAGTTGCGGCTCGGAAAGCATCGGACGAAGTCGGGCGGGGACGCCCAACCCTCGATCAGGTCGAGGGCAGGCTCTACGAAGAGCCGGATTGTGCGAAACAAAGCCAATCCCGGCGCGGCCGGGTGGGACGGGGCCCGGGGGCGAGGCGCGATTGCGCAAAACAAACCCAATTTCGGGACCGGCCTAATGAAGGATAACTGTTGCTGGAGAAAAGGCTTATGACGAATCCCGTACCCGGAGGCCTTCGGAAAAACAAAGCCAATTTCCCACCAAGCGGACAGAAAGAGGCGAGGACCCGCAAGGTCGCCCAGGCCCACATCGCCGAGTCCAAACTGCGAAAGGAAGCCAACCTCGAGGGCCTGCGGCAGCCAAGGAGCCCTGTCGTGCCAAACAAAGCCGATTTCACTCCAGGCCGGTGGCACCGCTTGCCGGGGGTGACGCCCTGTCTCTTCCCATCTTCCGTGGTCGGGCCTATACTGGGCGGTCATCGGCAATCCAAGAACCGCAATGGAAAGGGGTAGACTATGATCGGGACTGGGTCTCCACGGAACCAGAGGATGAGAATCAACTCTCTGGCACTGATGTTTGTGTTGACCCTCGGATGGGCAGGTGGCGTCATCCAAGCGGCGGATAAGAGCTTCCAACAGGCCAGTCCGGAGGACGTGCAGGCGTGGCGGGAGCTGAAGTTTGGACTGTTTGTCCACTGGGGGCCGGTCAGTCTCATGGGCACGGAGATCGGCTGGTCGCGCGGCGGGGAGCGACGCGGCCGGAAGGACAAGAGCACCGGCGAGATCCCGGTCGAGGTGTATGACAACCTGTACAAGCAGTTCAACCCCGTCGATTTCAATGCGGAGGAGTGGATGCAGACCGCGAAGGCCGCCGGGATGCGGTACCTCGTCTTCACGTCCAAGCACCACGACGGCTTCTCCATGTTCGACAGCAAGCTCACCGACTACAAGATCACCAACTCGCCTTTTAAGCGGGATGTGGTCAAGGAATTGGCCGACGCCTGCCACAAGGCAGGTCTGAAACTGGGCTACTACTACTCGCCCGTGGATTGGCATCATCCAGACTATCGCACGGCCAACCACCAGCGCTATATCGAGTATATGCACGGCCAACTGCGCGAGATCTGCACGAACTACGGGCAGATCGACATCATCTGGTTTGACGGCTTGGGCGGCACCGCGAAGGACTGGGACTCAGAGAACCTGTTCAAGATGATCCGATCGTTGCAGCCGCATGTGATCATCAATAACCGCGCGGGCCTCCCCGCCGACCACGACACGCCGGAACAGCAGATCGGTAAATTCCAGCGGGATCGTCCCTGGGAGACATGCATGACGATTTGCCAGCAATGGGCCTGGAAACCCAATGACCAGATGAAGTCGCTCAAGGAATGCCTCCATACTCTCGTCCGCGTCAATGGCGGCGACGGCAACCTTCTGTTCAACGTCGGCCCGATGCCCAATGGTCAAATCGAGGCCCGGCAGGTGGATCGGCTGCGAGAGATGGGCGATTGGCTGAGCAAGTATGGCGAGAGCATCTACGGCACACGCGGCGGTCCCGTCAAGACCACTGCGCAGATGGCCAGCACCTACAAAGGCAATACGGTCTACGTCCACATCCTTGCCTGGCCGCGCGACACGATCACCCTGCCCGCCCTGTCGAAACGCATCCTCGACTCTTCTCTCCTGACCGGCGGCACGGTCAGCGTACGACAGACGAACGAGGCCGTCGAAATCCAGGTACCGGCGCAGAATCGGCAGGAGATCGACACGATCGTGAAGCTGGAACTGGATGGGCCGGCGGGCGATATTGAACCGGTCGCGACGCCCTCGGCCTCGCTGGCCACCGGAGCAAAGGCCACGGCCTCGAACGTCTTTCAGGGCAATCGATCGTACAGTGCCGCCAAAGCGGTCGATGACGATCCAGGCACGCGTTGGGCGACCGATGCCGGCACCAAGCAAGCCTGGCTGGAGCTGGACTTGGGCAAGCCGGTGACCTTTGGCCGAGTGGTCATCGACGAGGAATTCGACCGCGTCCGACGTTTCGAGCTGCAATGGAAGGACGGCGCAGTTTGGAAAACGTTCTTCCAGGGTATCCGCATCGGGGAGGGATTTTCACAGGAGTTCCGGGCGGTAACGGCCCAACACGTCCGGCTGAACATCCTCGAAGCCACGGATGGCCCCACGATCTGGGAGTTCCAACTCCTGGCACCCGGCAAGGCCCCGTGAGGGAGTGACCAGCGAACCGACTGACGAAAGGAACCGACCATGTCCAGATACTGTTGCCAAGTGTCCCTCATCGCCAGCCTGCTCGTGCTGGCGCATCCGTCGCAGAGCGGGTCTGCCGCCACAGGAGCCCAAACCCCGGCATCCCCCGGCACCAAGCCCGACCTCCGCGCAACCGAAGCGAATCTGCAATGGTGGCGGGAGGCGAGGTTCGGCCTGTTCATCCATTGGGGACCGGTCAGTCTCAAGGGTACGGAGATCGGCTGGTCCCGCGGGGCGCAGGTGCCGACGGAGGAATACGATCAGCTCTACAAGCAGTTCAATCCGACACAATTCGACGCCGAGGAGTGGGCCCGGATCGCCCAGGACGCCGGCATGAAATACCTCGTCATCACCAGCAAGCACCATGACGGCTTCTGCATCTGGGACACCAAGCTCACCGACTACAATATCATGCACACTCCTTTCGGTCGCGATGTGCTGAAGGAACTGGCCGCCGCGTGCAAGAAGCATAACCTCGCCTTCTGCACGTACCATTCCATCTGCGACTGGCATCACCCCGATTACCCGCTCGGTAGTCCCGGCGGCAAGACCCCCAAGCCCAACCCCAATATGGACCGCTACAACCAGTACCTGAAGGGCCAGCTTGCGGAGCTGATCCAAAACTACGGGCCGCTCGGCATCCTCTGGTTCGACGGCGAATGGGAGAAACCCTGGACGCAGGAGCACGGAATCGATCTCTACCGGTATGTCCGGAGCCTGCAACCCAGCATCATCATTAACAACCGCGTCGGCGTGGGCCGAGCCGGGATGGAGGGCAGTACGGCGGCCGGCGCATTCGCCGGCGATTATGACACGCCCGAGCAGCGCATCGGCAACTTCCAGAACCAGCGACCGTGGGAATCGTGCATCACGATTTGCCAGCAATGGGCCTGGAAGCCGAACGACAAGATGAAGTCCCTCGCGGAGTGCATTCAAACGCTCGTCCGGGCCGCCGGCGGCGACGGGAACCTTCTGCTCAACGTCGGTCCGATGCCCGACGGGCGGATCGAGCCCCGGCAGGTGGACCGGCTCCGGGAGATGGGCCAGTGGCTCCGCCAGTACGGCCAGAGCATCTACGGTACCCGCGGCGGCCCCTTCAAGACCACCGCCTGGCTGGCCAGCACCTACCGGCACAACGTGGTCTACGTGCATATCCTCGGCTGGGCGGGCGATTCCATCGTCTTGCCGGCCCTGCCGAAACGGGTGACCGACTCGTCCCTCCTGACCGGCGGGACCGTCAGCGTGCGGCAGACGACAGACGCTCTGGAAATTCGCGTGCCGCCACAGGATCGCCAACCGATCGACACCATCGTGAAGCTGGAGCTGGATGGGTCCGCGGGTGAGATTGAGCCGGTGGCGGTAGCTCCGACGCTCCTGGCGCCCGGCAAGACGCAATGATTGAGGCACAATGAACTCTGTGGGCTTCATCACCCCCGCACCAACGGGGTTCCAGAACATTGCGACAGATTCCTGGATTCCCGCCTGCGCGGGAATGACAGCGGCAACGGCAGACGGGCCTTCCCGACCGGCGGCAGCGTTTCGGTCATTTGTGCTTAGGATTTGGGATTTGTTTGAGATTTGGTGCTTGGAATTTGGGATTTCCGCTTCCCGATGGTCCCTCGCAGAAACGCTGGAAACCATCGACGGGTTGGTTTATACTCCCGGCGGGAAGGTGTGCATGGCACACCCTACAAGACCGAACAAGGCGCAATGACGAGTACAGGGAATTCGGATATGGCGGAACGGTTTGATGTCGTCGTGATCGGGGCAGGTCCGGGGGGATTTCGCGCGGCCCGACGCTGTGCGCAGCGCGGCGCCTCGGTCGCCATGGTGGAGAAGGAATACGTGGGAGGCACATGCCTGAACTGGGGCTGCATCCCGTCGAAGACCCTGCTCGCCTCGGCCCATCTGCTGCTGCGGGCCCGCCACGCCGCCGACATGGGGATCGATATCCCCTCCGCCACGCCGAACTGGCCCAAGATCCAGCAGCGTCGCGAGGCCGTCCTCACGGGCATCCGCAGAGGCATGCTCGGCACGATGAAAGCCAGCAAGATCACGCACATCGAGGGCCTGGCAACCGTCACCGCCCCCGGCCGGATCAAGGTCGTTTGTAGTGTGCCCGCAAGGGCATCTCAGGAAACGCCGTGCGGCGTCACTACAAACACGCGCGAGTTGGAGGCGGGCAAGCTGATCCTGGCGACAGGCTCCGAGTCGATCCAACTGCGGAACATGCCCTTCGACGGCCAGGTCGTCATCAGCAGCAAAGAGGCCCTGTCCCTGCCGCAAATCCCCAAGTCCATGCTGATCGTCGGCGGCGGCGTGATCGGCTGCGAGATGGCCTGCGCCTATGCGGCCTTCGGCACCAAGGTCACGATTGTCGAGGCCCTGGAGCGATTGCTGCCGATGGAGGATTCCTGGATCAGCCGGCTGCTCGAACGCGAGTTCAAGAACCAGGGTATCGAAGCCATCACCAGCCGCAAGGTGATGTCGGTCGATAAGAGGGCCACGCCGGCCAAGGTCAGTCTCGACAACGGCCAGACCATTGAGGCCGAGAAGGTCCTGGTCGCGGTCGGCCGTCGCCCCGCCACGGACAGCCAGATCGTGCAAGCCCTGCACCTGGAGATGAATGGCCCCGCCATCAAGGTTAACCGCAAGATGGAGACCAGCGTCCCCGGCGTGTACGCGGTCGGTGACGCGGTCGGCACGACCAATCTTGCCCACGGGGCGACCGCCGAAGGGGAAATCGCCGCGGCCAACGCCGCCGGCGGCAACGAGGAGATGCTCGACTACGCGCTGATTCCGCGCGTGGTCTTCACGTTCCCCGAAGTGGCCTCGGTCGGCCAGTCCGAGGAGAAGTGCCAGGCCCAGGGCCGGGACGTCTCCATCGGCAAGGGCTTCTACCGGGCCAACGGCCGCTGCCTGGCGGAGAACGAGACGAACGGCCAGTTCCATGCCGTGCGCGACAACGCGATGAACGAGATCGTCGGCATCAGCATGGTCGGTGATATGGCAACCGAGTTCATCGCCTTCGCCCGGACATTGCTCGGCACCGTCGAGCCGATCCGCCAGATCACCTTCCCGCACCCGACGGTCTCGGAAACCCTGGAAGACGCGATGCACGAAGCCCTGGGTGAGTTGCTGTTCGAGCAATGAGACATGAGTCTAACCGCAGAGGACGCGGAGGTACGCAGAGAAATGTATCACATCATCCCTCTTCACCCCTGCGACCCTCCGCGTCCTCTGCGGCGAAATACTCTGGGTCAGCTACCTCAAGCTGCTGGATGCCCACGAATTGGGGGATCTGCCTCCGGGCCTCTCCATCCATTCCTTCAAGGCACAGCTCGACCACTTCTTTCAGGTTTTCCTGGAGTTCATCGAGCGTCTGGGCCTGCGTGTGTGCCCCAGGGATTCCCGGCACAACCGCCACATAGAGCGCTGTCTCCGGGTCCTTCTCGATATACCCGGTTATTCCAACTATTGCCTGGTCCTCACTGGTCGGTTTCAAAGCGACGGCCGCACCTGAGGACTCAGGATACGGAATTCCGCCTGCCCCGTCAATACCGGCGGATTCATGTCCCAGATGGTCGGTAAAAAGTCACGCAAAGTCCAATAATTTATGGATTT
>CAYHAJ010000370.1:0-11243 GCA_964354535.1 uncultured Pirellulales bacterium | reverse complement strand
GGAGATTTGTCGGCTTCGACGGCTACAAGAAGGCGATGGACTGCCTGGACAAGGGCGATATCGCGATCTTCGCGACCCCGCCGGCCTTTCGCTGGGTTCATTTCAAATACGCCATTGAAAAGGGCCTGAACGTATTCATGGAGAAACCCGTCACGGTAGACGGCCCCACGACGAAGAGGATGTTCCAACTCGCGGAAGAGGCAGACAGGAAGAACCTCAAGGTCGGCGTCGGCCTGATGGTCCGCCACTGCCGCGGCCGCCAGGAACTGCTCAGGCGCATTCAAGACGGCCAGATCGGCGACATCATGCTGCTGCGCGGCTACCGCATGAGCGGCCGGTCCGCCACGGCCGTCGCCAGCCGCCGGCGTCCCGGCCTCACCGACCTGCTCTGGCAGATCAGCACGTTCCATAGTTGGATCTGGGCCAGCGGCGGCTGCTTCAGCGACTACTATATTCACCAGATCGACGAGTGCTCCTGGATGAAGGGTGCCTGGCCGGTCCAGGCCCATGCCCTCGGTGGCCGGCACTATCGCGGCGATTCGCTCGACCAGAACTTCGACACCTATGACGTCGAGTACACCTTCCCCGATGGCACGAAGTTCTTCTATCAGGGCCGCAACATGGACGGCTGCACGAACGCCTTCTCCAGCTACGCCCACGGCACGCGGGGCTCGGCCGTCATCACGACCAACAGCCACCACCCCGGCAGGGTCCGCACCTACAAGACGCAACTCATGGAGGGCGTGGAGCCAATCTGGCGCGTTCCGCAGCCGGAGCCAAGCCCGTACCAACTCGAATGGGACGATCTCGTCGACGCGATCCGCAACAACAAGCCTTACAATGAGGTCAAGCGCGGCGCCGAGGCGAGCTTAGTCACCTCGATGGGCCGCATGGCCGCCCATACGGGCAATACGATCACCTACGAGCAGATGCTCAACTGCCCGCACGAGATGGCCCCGGACGTGGACAAGTTCACGATGGATTCCCCGGCCCCGGTCCGGGCCGACGCGGACGGCAAGTACCCCGTCCCGCAGCCCGGCATCCTCAAGGATCGCGAGTACAAAGAGTCCGCGTAGAGTAGATTTCCAGGAAAGATCTGCCGCTGGTCCCGCGAGATTCGGGGCCAGCGGCGTTCTATTTGGGCCGGGTGGCATCGTCCAACGGTTGCGGTTGCGGAACTCGTTGGTAGTGTGCTCGGAAGAGCATATCGAAGATAACGCCTTACGGCGTCACTACAAACGGAAACGAGCCGCACAACCGTTTGACGCGCGGCGACCGTGCCGCCTTTGCGCTTGACGTGCTCCCTGTGCCGGCGTAGAGTACCGCCTTATGCCTGGAAATCCATGAGTGCAAGGACGGGTCGAAGTACATCGTGATGGACATGCCTACACCCCAGTGCGCGGTCCCCTGCCGCAGCCGAATCTCCCTGCTATTGCCGCTGTGTTCGGGGGCCCTGTTCCTCAGCGCGCTAATCCTCTTTACGATTGAGCCGATGTTCACGAAGATGGTCCTGCCCCTGCTGGGGGGGACACCGGCCGTCTGGAATACGGCAGTGATGTTCTTCCAGGCGGTCCTCTTGGCCGGCTACCTGTACGCCCATCTTCTGTCGCGACTCCAGAGACTGAGAAACCAGGCCCTTATCCATGTCGCGGTGCTCGTCGCGGGCCTGTTCTTCCTGCCTGTTCACGTCGGCTTGGCATGGACCCCGACCGCCAGCGAACACCCCGTGCCTTGGCTGATCGCCCTGTTGACGATCTCCATCGGGGTGCCGTTCTTCGCCATCTCCGCCACGGCTCCGTTGCTGCAGAGCTGGTTCTCCCGCAGCGACCATCCGCATGCCTCAGATCCGTACTTTCTCTATGTGTCCAGTAATCTGGGGGGCATTGTGGCCCTGCTGGCGTATCCGGTGGTCGTCGAGCCGATGTTCGGGCTGACTTTGCAGGGTCGGCTCTGGATGGCGGCGTACGCCCTGCTCGCAGCCCTGATCGCGCTGTTCGCGCTGCGCCTGTGGACAGCACAGCGCAAACATCCGTTTGGAGAAATCGCGGAGGTCGCGGCGACCCTGGGCACGATGACACTGGGGGACCTGTCCGACAGGGTCACCTGGGCCACGCGTGCTCGCTGGGTAGCCCTGGCTTTCGTCCCCTCGGGTCTCTTACTGGCGGTGACGCTGCACATCAGCACGGACGTGGCGGCAGCCCCCTTCCTCTGGGTGGCCCCCCTACTGCTGTACTCGTTGAGTTTCATCTTGGTCTTCGCACGCCGGCCCATCTTGAGGCACAAATGGATGCTGCTGCTCCAGCCGTGGGTGTACGCCGGAGCGGCCTTGTACTTCACGGAACGGGAGCCTTTGTGCTTCGTCCTGCCCCTCGATCTGCTGACCTTGTTCGTGGCCGCCATGGTCTGCCACGGCGAGTTGGTCCGGCGCCGACCTTCGGTCGAGCACCTGACCGAGTTCTACTTCTGGATGTCCTTCGGCGGACTGCTCGGTGGGGCCTTCTGCGTGCTGATCGCGCCGGTGGCGTTCAATTCCGTCCTCGAATATCCGCTCGTCCTGGTCCTCGGCTGTCTGCTGCTTCCCTCCGCCGGCAAAGGCTGGTTGCGCTATGGTCTGGATATTGCTCTGCCGGCGGCGTTGGTGGGGGCCGTCTACTTCGTACGCCAGGAAGTGGATTGGAACGGCAGCACCGTGGAACGGTGGAGCCGGTGGACAGACTACCTCACTCAGCGCGGCATCCCGCAGCGAATCGTCGACATTGGCGGCCCCACCGTGCTCTATGCCGCACTTGGGGTGCTCCTTTTCAGCTTCCGCAAGCGTCCGCTGCGCTTCACCCTCGGATTCGGCGTGCTCCTCGCCAGCATGATCTATCTCAACGAAGAAGACAACCAGATCTTCCGTCAGCGGAGCTTCTTTGGTGTCTACGAGGTCACCGCGACCGAATCCGATCCGGAAGAAGGTCTCTATCCGCGACACAGCCTCTACCACGGCACCACCCTCCACGGCGACCAGGACATGGACCCGGAACATCTTCTCACGCCGAGAACCTACTATGACCGGGAAGCTCCCTTGGCTCAGGTCTTCGAAGCGTTGCGGGCGGTGCGGAAGATCGACCACGTAGGCGTCATGGGCCTCGGCACCGGCACCACGGCGTGCTACCATGAACCGAACGAGACGATGACTTTCTTCGAGATCGATCCCACGATGGAGCGGATCGCCCGCAATCCGAAGCTGTTCCGGTATCTTGAGCTCTGCGGGCCGGACGTGAAAGTCATCATCGGCGACGGCCGGCAGAGCCTGAGCCGAATGCTGGACAAGACGTTCAACCTGCTGCTGCTGGACGCCTTCAGCTCCGACGCGATCCCGGTCCACCTGCTGACGCGGGAGGCTTTGGCGATGTACCTGCAGAAGCTCGCTCCCAACGGAATCGTGCTCTTTCACATCTCGAACCGCTTCGTGGACCTGGAGCCGGTCCTGGCGAATCTGGCGACCGAGCTGGGATTGACGGCCCTGATTCAGAACTACGAGCCCACCAGTGAGCAGGAGTCCGCGGTCAACGCGTGTTCGTCCACGTGGGTAGTCATGGCGCGAGAGGCGGACGATCTGAGATTATTGGAGGTGGATGACCGCTGGTCCACTCCGGTGCCGGATGCCCGCGTCGGCCTCTGGACCGACGACTACTCCGATATCTTCCGAACGTTGATCTGGAAGTCGCAGTGAGAATCGCGGCCCGCAACACGGCAATTGCCCTGCTCCTTCTGGGCGCCGGATCGGTCGGGTCCCTCTGCGCCGCACAGGAGAATTCCGCCGAGACACGGGTGGTCGTACTGCACTCGACGCCCGGACCGGCGCTGCGAATCGATTTCGACTACAACTTCCGCCGAGCCCTGCCCCCCTTCCAGAACGAACCGGCATCGGATGGCAAACAGATCGCGCGCGGACTGATCCCCACGATCCCGCCCACCCCGCTGGTTCGAAATATCACCGACAACACCTTGTATCTGAAGGTGGACCACGGCCAGGATTTCTCCGAGGGCTCCCTGCTCACGTGCAAGAGCCGCCACGACGGCCACGTGGTGTTCGAAGGTCTCCCCGTCTCCACGGAGCGGGACTCCCTCGTGATTCCGTACATCCTCCACCTTCATACCCATGCAACCGGTTGCGCAGGTTGGTTCCTGGTCGAATCGGGGTGGGCGAGCGAATTCGATCTGGACGGTCAGACATGGACTCTGGGCGTCGTCGACAACCTGGATGGACGAATCGACAGTAATGACCTTCTGTATCTCCGGGGCCCCAGCCGACTGATGCCCGTATTTCCCGCGGCCGAAACCCTTTTCTTTGGTGGGCACACCTTTCGCCTGGGCTTGGCGTTCGAATCCCTCGACGCGGAGGTCGTCGTGAGGGCTACCTTGACCGAACTGCACCCCCCGATGGGCCAGTTGAACGCCGTGGCAGATGGCATCCGGCATGTTCGTCTGCGCAGCGACCGCCTCACAGCCCTTCTGGACGATCCGACGGGAACCATCTCGCTGCCCGCTGGCAATTACCGGGTCCAGGACTGTATTCTCCTCGACGAGCGCCTTCAGGGGGCGGGGCCGAGATTCGTCGCGGATGACCGCGACTTGCCCGTCCCACCCGGCCAAGCGGTCTCTCTCCACCTCGGCAAGCCGCTGAGCAACACGGTGGCGGTCTCGCGGGATCGGAACCTGCTGCACCTGGATTATCGACTGGTGGGCGCCGGCGGCGAACGATACATGTACTACAACTGGAGAAGCCACCCGTCGTTCACGATCTACAGAGGGCCGCTGAGAATCGCCGGCGGCACCTTTCCCTACGGCAGCAGCCGGGGCGAGCCGTACTCATGGCGAGTACCCTTCTATGGCTTCGGATCACTGACCGTCGTGGCGCAGCAGGACATCGGTGCCCTGGGTCCAGCCCAAGGTCCGGCCGTCACCGCCTGTTGTCCGCTCCGGGACTCGCTGCGTCGCGTGCTCCTGTGGTTGGTCCTGTTGGGCCTGTTGCTGCGAAAGCCCAATCGGACCCGGCAGGCGTGGTCTCTGGTGCTGGCGTTGGGAGCCGTATCTCTCTTCCTCCACGCGGCCGAAAGCTATATCAACACTCACGTCGTCTTCTATCTGCACCGGCACATTTGCACCATGATCTGCGAGTCGCTCCAAGCCCTGGCCGCGGCTCTGGCAGTGCTGCTCGCCGGATCGGATCTGATCGCGCTCCGGAACCGCCTGCTGCGGTTCCTCCTGGTCTTTTTGATCTTATTCGAAACCGGGGCCGTCGCCATTTTCGCAAACGCCTCGGTGGTTCTCAGTACGGCGATATGGATTACGGTCTTCGGATTCTTCCTCTTCGTGTTCATGACCGGCCATGCGATCCTCCACGCTCTCTTGCGAAAGCTCGTTGGTCGTCCGCTCGGCTGGAGCGCCGCCCTGTCCCTGCTGCTGGGAACCGGCCCCATCCTGGCCTTCGCCCTCGCCGGCGCGATTCTGAACCAGTCCCTCCACGTGCAGAGCACGATCGAGTACTTCCGCCTGACCGTTACCTTGTCCGAGGCGATTCTGGGGCCGTATTTTGTCTTCTTCTGGTTCCTGTTGTTGGCCCTGCTGGTCCCTTTGTACCGCGAGCGGCTGGCCCGGTCCTTCGGCTATGCGGCCCGCGCCGACCAGAAGACAGGCGACATGGCCACGGGCACACCTGCTTCTTAGATCCTCGGCGTTTCTCGAGGAAACGGGTTTGCCACAAAGCCCGCATTCTGTGTATATTGGGAGGGTGATGACCAGAACAAGAATACTGGTGGTGGACGACGAAGCGGACATCCGCGAGCTGGTGCGATTGAACCTCACGCGCGAGGGCTATGAAGTCCTGGACTGTGAGACCGGCGAACAGGCGTTGAGTCAAGCGCGAGCGCAGAATCCCGATCTGGTCGTCCTGGATCTAATGCTGCCCGGGATGGATGGCCTGGAGGTCTGCAAGAAGCTCAAGGCCGATCCCAAGACCGCCTCCATCTCCATTGTCATCCTCACGGCCAAGGGGGAAGAGGCCGATGTCGTGGCGGGCCTGGAAGTCGGGGCCGACGACTACGTCACCAAACCCTTCAGCGGCAAGGTGCTGGTGGCCCGGGTGCGGCGGCTTCTGCGGAAAGCCGCCCAACCGGCGGACGAGCAAAGCGTGATCAAGGCCCAGGACCTGACGATCGATCCAAGCCGACACGAAGTCTGGGCTGGCAACCAAAGGGTAGACCTGACGCGCACCGAGTTCGGCATCCTCCGTGCCCTGGCGCGCCGGCCGGGCCTGGTCTTGAGCCGGTACGAAATCGTCGATTCCGTCCATGGCGATAACTATCCCGTAACGGATCGAGCGATCGATGTCCAGATCGTATCCTTGCGAAAGAAGCTCGGACCCTGCGGCAAATACATTGAGACGGTGCGCGGGGTAGGATATCGCTTTAGGGATGGATGATGCGACAAAAGAAACTCCTCTGGCAACTGTATCCAAGCTATTTGGCCGTCACGCTTGCCGCCATGATCGGCGTGACCGTCTACTGCTCCCATTCCTTACGCCACACCTACCGCCATCAGGTCCGCGAGGAACTCCACCGTCTGGCGGACTTCGCTGCGGACGAAGTCCATCTGGTTCTGGCAAACGAACGCGTGGCCAACCCCCGCCCACGCGGCGGTGATATCATCTCCCCGGAGGCAGGAATGGACGGCTTGTGCAAGAAGCTCGGCCGCGCGGGGGCCGGCGCTATAAGACTCAGCGTTATTGACCCGTCCGGCACGGTGCTGGGCGATTCCCACGACGATCCGACCGAGATGCAAAACCACTCGAGCCGGCCCGAAATCGTGGAAGCCTTGCAGAAGGGCATGGGTTCCTCGACTCGGTTCAGCCCCACGTTGGGCGAACAGATGATGTACGTGGCGGTCGCCGTCCGGGAAACGGATATCCCTGTTGCCCTCGTTCGCGTGGCGGCTCCGCTGATGAAGATCGACCATGCGTTGCGTGGCATTTACGTCAATCTGCTGTGGACGGGTTTGGCCATTGCCGCCGGCGCGGCCGTGTTGAGCCTGCTGATTTCGCGCCGGATCAGCGCACCCATTGTCGGCATCGAGCGGATCGCCGAACGATTTGCTGCCGGCGAATTGAGCCTGCGCGTGCCGACCCCCGATTCGGCGGAATTGGCCGCCTTGGCCGGTTCGCTCAACAAGATGGCGGCGCAGCTCGGCGAGAGAATCACGACCATCACGGAGCAACGCAATGAACTGGATGCCGTGCTCTCCAGCATGGACGAGGGCGTCTTCGCGGTAGACAATAAAGGCCGGATCGTCAGCGTGAATCCCGCCGCCGCCAGCCTGCTCGGCATCGAACCCTTGCAGACGCAGGATCGTCCTTTGGAGGAAGTCGTTCGCCACACAGACCTTCAGAAGTTCGTTCGCCAGACGCTGGCCGGTATTCAACCGGAGGAAGCAGATATTACGTTGCCGGTCGACGGGGAGCATGCTTTCAGCCTGCACGGGGCCTGCCTGACGGATGCTCGGGGCCGGCGTAGTGGAGCCGTTATCGTCCTGAACGATAGGACTCGGATTCGCCGGTTGGAGGCCATTCGGCGCGACTTCGTCGCCAACGTGTCGCACGAGTTGAAGACGCCGGTAACCTCGATCCAGGGCTTCGTCGAGGCCCTGGTGGACGGCGGCATCCGAGACCCGGTGCAGGCCGAGCGGTACCTGAGTATCATCTCCCGGCACGCCGGCCGGCTCAACGCGATCATTGACGATCTGCTGACGCTGTCCCGCTTGGAGGAAGCCGGGCAGCAACGATCCCTGAGCTTCGCTGTCGGCCCGATCAAGCCAGTGCTTGCAGAGGCGATGGATCTCTCGCGCGTCAAGGCGGACGAAAAGCACATCGCGATCGACCTCGCCTGTGCGGATGAGGTTGAGGCGAGAATCAACCCTCCGCTGCTGGAGCAGGCCGTCATGAATCTCCTCGACAACGCCATCAAGTTCAGTCCGGAAGGCAGCCGCATTCGCGTCGAGGCGCAGAAAGACAGCTCGCAGGTCTCGATTGCCGTGGGGGATGAAGGCTGCGGCATCCCGCCCGAACATCTGCCCAGGATCTTCGAGCGATTCTATGTCGTGGACAAAAGTCGCAGCCGCAAACTCGGCGGCACCGGTCTGGGTCTGGCCATCGTCAAACACATTACCCAAGTCCACGGCGGGCGCGTTACTGTCGCCAGCACTCCCGGCCAAGGCAGCACTTTCACCATTCACCTGCCACTTTAATCCACTTCTAACGCAATCCTGATTTGTGTCTAACAGAGGTGCAGTATTTTCCTGTCTGTTGGATAGGGATCTTCAGTGCGATGGTATGGCATTTGAAAAGGGCTCCCCAGTGCGGTCTTTGCACCGGGGGACCCAAACCCTGGCCGCTCCCTGGGACAGGCTCAGGATCGGCGGCCCGTCAGAAACCTTTGGGAGGCACGATCATGAAGGAAGTGCAACAGCAAGGACACCGTCCCCGTTGGCTGGTCCTGTGCGCAGCCACGCTGCTTGTTTGTAGTGTGCCCGCAAGAGCATATGAAGAAACGCCTGACGGCGTCACTACAAACCCGGACGTTAACCAGCTCAAGGCAGACCTGCAAGCGCAAAGACAGCGGCAGGCAGAACTGGAGGACAAGATCAACCAATTGGAGGCACGCCAGAAGCTCAAAGAACGGGCGCTCGATCAGAAAGTCGAGCAAGTGGCGGCTCAACAAACGAAGAAGGGTGAGCCCAAAGAAGAAGCCAAGAAGAAGAGTACCATCCCGGATATCCTCCAATGGGCCAGCAAGATTGGTCTCTCCGGCGATTTCCGGTATCGCTATGAGTTCATCGACGATGACAGTGCGGCCGGCGACCGCCACCGCAACCGCATCCGGGCCCGGATCGGGCTGGATGCCAAGGTCAATGACGAATGGAGCCTCGGCTTTCGCATCGCCACGGCCACCACCGACAGCAGCGGCACCTCCGGCGATCCGGTCTCTACCAATCCGACCCTCGATGAGGCCTTCTCCAAGAAGTCGATCTGGCTCGATCTGGCCTACCTCAACTATCATCCCGGTTGGCTCAAGGGCTTCAACATCACCGCCGCCAAGATGCCGAGGATGTCATCTACATGATCGAGGGCGTCATCGTCCGCCATCAGACCGAAGAGTACAAGCCGCAGAGCCGGTAGAACAACACCGATCTACGGCGCTCCCACCCATCGTCCGGGTGTGCACCCTCCTACGCCGCACTCACGAGGAATCGGCCCACGAGGAGGTAGGCGACCGCCGAGATGAAGGCCGCCGCCGGAATGGTCAGAATCCAGGCCCATACGATATTGCGGGCCACACCCCAGCGGACCGCGCTGAGCCGACGGATGGACCCGACCCCCATAATCGCCCCCGTGATCGTGTGCGTCGTGCTGACGGGAATGCCGAAACCAGAGGAGATTGCCAGGGTCGCCGCCGCACTGGATTCGGCGGCAAAACCATCGACCGGTTTCAATTTCGCCACCTTCTGGCCCATCGTCTTGACGATCCGCCAGCCGCCGAACATAGTGCCCAACGCAATCGCGGCATGGCAGAGAAGCACGACGTACAGGGGCACATGGAATTCGCCGCGGAGCACACCGGCACTGAACAGGAGACTGGCAATAATGCCCATCGTCTTTTGGGCGTCGTTGCCCCCATGACCCATACTGTACAAAGCCGCCGAAAGAAGCTGCCCCTTGCGGAAAAGATGGTCCACTTTGCGGGGCGTGGCGTTACGGCACGCCCAGTAGACTGCTGTCCCCAATATCGTCCCGAGAACCAAGCCGAGAATGGGAGAAACAAAGATGAAGATGACGGTCTTGACGATTCCGGACCAGACCAGGGCCCCCGCGCCGACCTTGACCAGCGCGGCACCAATCATCCCGCCGATCAGGGCGTGGGAGGAACTGGTCGGCAGACCCAGATACCAGGTAATCACATCCCAGGAACAGGCGCCGATCAGAGTGGCGAAGATCACGCCCTGATCCATGATGGCAATGTCGATGATGCCTTTGCCGATGGTATTGGCGACGTGCAGACCGAAGAACAAGAAGGCAATGAAATTGAAGAACGCCGCCCAGACGACAGCCCACCTGGGCGTGAGAACCCGCGTGGAAACGATCGTGGCGATGGAATTCGCCGAATCGTGAAAGCCGTTGAGGAAATCAAAGACCAACGCCAGGAGGATCAGCAACACGACGACGAGAGTCAGAGTCATGGCTACGCCTGTTTGACCATAATGGAATCAACCACGTGGGCCACGTCCTCGCAGACGTCCAGCACGGTCTCGGCTTCCTGGTAGATATCTTTCCATTTGATCACCGAGATCGGGTCCCGCGCGCCGGTAAAGAGCTCCGACAGAGCGCGGTCCCGCATGGCGTCGCCGACGTTTTCCAGCCGGTTGACTTCGACGCAGGCATTGAAAACGACCTGGACGTCTTTATGGTTCTGGAGCCCTCCCACGGCCCGCGCCACCGCCCGGACCGATTGTTCGATCACCACAGAGAACTCGACCAGGTTCTTGTCCACAGTGGTAATATTGTAGACCTTGAGCCGGTTCACGATGTTGTTGACCATATCGGTGATATCGTCGAGCTGCTTGGTCAGGGCATAGATATCTTCGCGGTCGAAGGGGGTGATGAAGGTCTTATTCAACTGATCGATGATTTTGTGCGCCACATCGTCGCCCTGGTGCTCGATCATCGCTATCCGGCTCAGCGCATCTTCCGTAACCCCGCCGACCAGGACGATTTCCCTGAGCAGACACGCCGCTTCGACGCTATGACTCACCTGCTTTTCAAAAAGCTCGAAAAAATTGAAACTCCTGGGGAACAACCGGAAAACCATGTACTTCTCCTGCCTGTCGACAACCAGAGGCCGCCGGTGTCGCCGTGCCAAGTCCAATCTCGGCCGCATCGCAGTGGGCGGCGCTGCGCGATGACCGGCCCTCCATGAGCCGGCCTCATTTTAACCGAATCCTAACAGAGAGCTAATAATTTCCTAACCTTGATGCAGTAAATGTACGGCAGGAAACATGGCAAAGACGGCCTGGTTCAAGACAGGGTAACACTTTTCGCCGGCCGAAGCCCTTCCGGAGAGAGCGTAAACTATTGTGGCAAAAGACTTTACAGTAATCACGGCCTTGGTTGTGAGTCGAGCGAGTGTTACCCTGGCCCCAACAGTATT
>CAYHAJ010000369.1:0-5041 GCA_964354535.1 uncultured Pirellulales bacterium | reverse complement strand
GCTCGCGAAGACCGGCGGTGATGGTCGTGCGCGACATACCCGTCGCCTGGGCCACGGCCGTAATTCCACCCCAGCCCCTATCACGGGCCTCGGTGGCCGCCCATTGACGCCGCAAACGTTCATCCATCTCCGGCTCCAACGGCTGGTACTTGCTCTGAATCCGTGCGATCATCTGTGCATCCTGCATGCAGGTGTTATCACACAATCCCTCAAATCGATCAATAGTAATTTGTGCAAGTTATTTATGCGCGATCACTTAGACGAGACAATTCGTGCTTTCTGCCTTAAGGGCGGAAAGGAAGGTGTGAAATGAAATGGTCAAATGGTTGCAGCATCAGGTTAGTGTTAGTCGGATTTGCGGCCGCTGTCGTGCTTGGCGGCGGCAGCGCGAACGCCGATTTCGTCTTCGGCCAGCCCGTCAATCTCGGGCCGGTCGTCAACAGTTCATCATGGGATATTATGTTCTCCACGACGGCTGATGGCCTGGAGATGTACATCTTCTCGAACCGGCCCGGTGGGTACGGGAGTTTCGACCTATATGTAGCAACGAGGGAAAGCACGGATGACGATTGGGGACCGCCGGTCAATCTGGGGCCGACCGTGAACACCCCGAATTTTGAAGGCCACGGGTGTATTTCGGCCGATGGGCTGGAGCTCTACTTTCTCTCCGAAAACCGGCCCGGAGGGTTCGGGAATGATGACCTATGGGTGACGACGCGAGCAACAAAAGCTGACAAGTGGGGCATCCCCGTGAACCTAGGGCCTACTGTGAACAGTTCGAGTCAAATTCCTCATGGTGCGACCATCTCGTCCGACGGCCTGTCGCTCTACTTCGCCTCCAATCGGGCCGGAGGGAGCGGCAGTTGGGACCTATGGGTGACGACGCGGGCAAGCCGGGCTGTATCCCGCTCCACGCGGACCCAAGGCCCCGCGGCGGTGTCCGCGCCAGGATCAAGTCCATGCTGCTCTCCGTGGCGGGCCTCGGTCTGCTGGGGATCCTGTGTTTATCGATAAGCCCGGTGGCCGGCGTTCTGTTGTCGCGCCACCATCGAACCCGGGCGAAGGTTCTTAAAGCCTGGCTTCGGCGCAGAAGATCCGTCGTGTTCTTCTGGCTGTCGCCCACCGCGGTTGTCTTGTTGTTCGTCAGCCTTGTCGCATACGATCACTACCTGAATGCGCACGGGGAGCCGTTCTCTCTCGTGACGGGCACGAGTATCTGGCCCGGCCTCGGCCTGTGGCTGCTGGCCGTTCTGGTCGGCCTGTGTGGCACGTGGATTGGGCTCCAATCCATCCGGCGTGAGAACGTCGAGCGCGGCCACGAGTTCGGACTGGATTCTGCGGAGGCGACGTCCGTCCGGCCGGCCTTCCAGGCCTGCCTGGCGGAGAAGAACCTGAAGCGTCTGTGTCTCTGTCTGGGGCAGTGGCTGGCCCTGCGCCGTTCGATAAGGACGTTATGGCGCAGACGCGACACCCGCGACAGGAAAGCCAAGGTCCGGCCCCCTCCAGGCAGGAGCGGTCAAGGAACCGTCGGCCGACACGCCGCCGCTCGAGGTGAAACGACTTTGGCAGTGGTATACCCAGGCGGGCAGTGTTCACCACCGAATCGTGAGGGGGGTCCTGTGGGCCTTGCTGTCCCTGCTGATCGTGGGCATCATGATGGGGCTTTTTGGCTGGCCGTTCATACCGTATCGGGGGTGGGCGAGCTATTGGGCCTACCGCGTCTTAGGGGTCGCGCTGGCGGGCTTGCTGCTGTTCTCGTTGTTCTTTGTCGTCGATGCCATCCTTCTGGCGGTACAGTTGATCTGGGCGCTCACGGAATGCGGAACGACCTGGCCTGAGAAGGCGGCCCAGTACTGGAGCCGGAAGCCCGGGGGCGTGGGCAAGACCCTGGACGCGGACGTGGTGGAGTGGCTGGAGATCCAATTCATCGCTCGCCGTACGGAGGTCACAGGCGACCTGTTGTACGTACCTGCCACCATTCTGTTGCTGGCCATTGCCGGACGATTTTCGTATTTTGAGAATTGGGGGCTCCCGATGTCCGTGATGCTGGTGTACCTTGCCTGCGCCGTGCTGATTGCCGCGTCGGCCATCGGCTTGGTGATCGTGGCCCGACGCGCGCGAAGGAGGGCCTTGCGGAACCTGAAAGGGCAGCTCCGGGTCGCGAAGTTTCATGCCCCCAGGAATGAGAAGCGGGTCGCCCGCATCTCCTATACATCATTGAAGACATCCAGGCTTTGAGGCAAGGCGCCTTTCAGTCGTTTGCCGAGAGCTCGGTGGTGCATTTCCTGCTGATCCCGTCCGGTGGTGTCAGCGTGTTGGCTCTTCTGCCGTACATTCTGCCGGCATAAGAGCCGGTTGCGGGGGCCGGTCAAACCAGGCGGGCGGCGATCCAGGGGACGCCGATGGCGACGCCGAGCGTGGCGCCGGCGTTGCACAGGATGATGATCAGGAGAATGCGCGTGACGGGATTGGTCCAGAACCCCTTGAGCGAGCCGATGGCCTCGGGCAGGTCTTCAAGATCGCTGACCGTGGGCCTCTTGACGATCGCCTGGACGATGCCGGCGATCCAGCCGGCGGCCAGCAGCGGATGAATCGTCGTGAGCGGGGCCGCGAGAAAGGCGGACAGAATCGTCAGTGGGTGCGCGAGCGCCAACGCCGCACCGACCGCGGCGAAGCCGCCTGTGACGAGAATCCAGATGGTGATATTCTGAAAGCCGCGACTGGTGCCCTGCGTGAAGCCCCAGGCCAGCAGGCCCACGATGAGCAGGGGGATGCCCCAGGCAAAGAGCTTCGGCCAGATCGACTTGGGCGGCAACTCCATCAACTCGTCGAGACTCTGGTCCCATTGGATCTGGCTCTTGATGCCCTCGATGTGTCCGGCGCCGACCACGGCGACGACGGTTTTGCCGGGGGCGGTGCGGATCTTCTGCGCCAGGAAGGTATCCCGCTCGTCGATCAGGCGTCTTTTGATCTCCGGAAAGCGCTGGGCGAACTCGGCCATGATCGCTTCGAGCTGATCCTGCTTCTTGAGCTGCTCGATCATGTCCATGTCGATCTTCTCAGTAAAGAGGCTGCTCATGAGAATCTGCATGGCCAGCTTGAGCTTGCTCCAGAAGCCCAGGTAGCCCCAGACGCGCTTGAGCGTGATTTCGATGTCGCGGTCGGCCAGGACCAGCGTGGCCCCGGTCTGCTCGGCCATGCGGACACCTTCCAGCATCTCGGCCCCAGGCTGGACGCCAAGCTTTTCGCCGAGCCGGCGGTAGAACGAGCTCATGATGAGCTGCGCCAGCAGAAAGACCGCCTTCTTCTGGCGGATGATCTTGAAGATGTCCATCTTTCGCCAGTTGTCCGCCTGGGTCATCGCCTGATGACGGGCTTTGCACAATTCGACACAGATCGCGTCCGGGTGGACCTGCTCGATTGTGGTGTGGACGTCCTGGACGCTTTCCGTGGAGATATGGGCCGTGCCCACGAGATATACGTCTCGATCCTCGACCTGCACGTGGGTGACACGTGCAGGCAGCGGAGCATTATCGGTCATGTTATCCTGCACCTTCTGAAGCATCATCACCTGGTTATCGGCACAAGATTATACGCGATTCACTACAAACCGCCATCTTCTTTGTTCAGGACAACCGGCGCGAATTGTCTTGACCCGGCGGCGGGTTTCCCGTAGATACTCCCCGAAGTTGGAGTAAATCATAGATGATAAGGGGTGCCGCCAGATGAAAGTGAGCCAGAGAGCCAAAGCCGTTGCGCCGTCCGCGACCCTTGCCGTAACGAACCGGGCCAAAGAGATGAAGGCTCAAGGGATTGACGTGGTCGGTTTTGGGGCCGGCGAGCCCGATTTCGATACGCCGGAGTATATCAAAGAGGCCGCGATCAAGGCCCTGAAGGAAGGCAAGACGAAGTACACACCGGCCTCCGGTATCCCGGAATTGAAGGCGGTCATCGCCAAGAAGCTCCAGACCGAGAACGGCCTGAAGTACACCCCCGAGCAGGTCGTCGTCAACATTGGCGGCAAGCACTCCGTCTACGAAGCGATGCAGGCGGTGCTCGATCCCGGCGATGAGCTCCTGCTGCCCGCTCCCTACTGGGTGACCTACCCCGAGGCGGCGGGTCTGGCCGGCGCGATCGTGAAGGTGCTGGAGACAGATAAGAAGAACAGCTACAAGATCACGCCCGCCCAGTTGAAGAAGGCGATCACGCCCAAGACCGCCATGCTGATCATCAACTCCCCCAGCAATCCCGGCGGCTTCACCTATACGCCCGATGAGCTGCGGGCCCTCGCCAAGGTGCTCGAAGGCACCAACGTCGCTGTGATGTCGGACGAGATCTATGAGAAGCTCATTTACGGCGACACGAAATTCATCAGCTTCGCGGCCCTGAGCGAGGATGCCTTCAACCGGACGCTGACGCTCAACGGCCTGAGCAAGACCTATTCGATGACCGGCTGGCGGCTCGGCTACACGGCGGGCCCCCTGGATGTGATCAAGGCCATGTCCCGCCTGCAGGACCACATGACCTCCAACCCCGTGACGTTTTGCCAACACGCGGCGGTTGCCGCGATGGGCCCGGAATCCGCCGGCGCGATCGAGAAGATGCGGGTCGAGTTCGAGAAGCGGGCCCGCTACATGACGGACCGCCTCCGGGCGATGAAGGGCGTCGAATGCACGGAGCCGACGGGCGCCTTTTATTGCTTCCCTGACGTATCGTCACATTACGGCCGGACCATAGGCGGCGTGAAGATCACCGGCAGCATGGACTTCGCCAAGGCCCTCCTGGAGCAGGCCAACGTCGGCGTCGTCCCGGGTCTGCCCTTCGGCTGCGACAAGAACGTCCGCCTGAGCTTCGCCACCTCGATGCAGCAAATTACCAAGGGTCTCGACCGCATGGAGAAGTGGCTCTCGTAGCACGGGCATTCTGCCCGTGAGTAGCATGGGCATCCCGCGCATGAATATCCGGGACACCCCGGGCAAAGAAGCAGCATGGGCCAAAGTCTATCCCGCGCGATAGTCCTACCGCCCCTCCAGCAGGGTAC
>CAYHAJ010000368.1:0-22308 GCA_964354535.1 uncultured Pirellulales bacterium | reverse complement strand
CGATTGTGCGAAACAAACCCAATCTGCAGGGCGCGGAAACAGACGCTAACTGCTGCTTTGCGCAAAGGTTAGGAGAAGAATCTATGGTTGCGGCTCCTGAGAAAACAAAGCCAATTTGGACCAGCCCGGGTGGGGCCGGGGGGCCAATTGTGCGAAACAAAGCCAATTTCGGGAACGCGACGGCCGGCAGTGTGCTCACAGGGAGGTCAAGGATAACGCCTTACGGTGTCACTACGAACGCTGGGCCGATTGTGCGAAACAAGACGCGCCCGACAAAAGTCCGGATTTGCCGATCTGATCCTTCGTATTGGCCCAGAAACGCGGGTCGAAATCCGACTCGGGGACTTTTGTCGTGGGCGTCAAACAAAGCCAATTTGGTGGGGTGGCTTGTCGTGCGAAACAAAGCCAATTTCTGGCGGTCGAGATTCCCCACCATTCCACTATTCCATCATTCCAGCATTCCAATCCGATGCTGGTTGTACAAACAAAGCCAATTGACGGGTCGCGTGCTATTGTGCCGGCTCGTATCTGGTCAGGACCCCTCCGCCGGGAGGCAGGTCGAGGGTGGGTTTGCCTTGGAGGTAGCCGTGGGCGGCGAGGAACTCGTCCATCAGGAACGTGGTGCGCTCCTGCCAGGGGGAGCGATTGAAGAAGCCATGCGGCTGGCCTGGCGCCAGGTGCATCTGGGCTTGGAGACCGAGGTCTTTGGTCTTTTGGATGAACTCCTTGCCGCCGTCGGTGAAGCGGTCCTCGGTGCCAAAGAAGAGGACGGCCGGCGGGACATCCTTGCTCAGGTGCTGGTTCGGGGAGATCTTGCGGCCGATCTCGCCCATGCCGTACTTCTCACCGATCGCCACGGTGTTGAGCACCGGATTGAAAAGGACAAGCAGGTTCGGCCGGGAGGGGATGGACAGGTCCTCGCCCTCGGCCTCGAAGTTGGGAATCGTGGCAGTGCAGGTGGCGATGTGGCCCCCCGCCGAGCCGCCGGAAGCGACGAGGCGCTGCGGATCGATGCCGAGCCTGGCCGCATTCGCGCGAAGCCAGCGGACAGCACTCTTGGCATCTTCCACGCACTTGTCCGGCGTGGTCCCGTGGCGACTCCTGACGCGGTAATCCGCGCGGGCGGCCACCATGCCGCGCTGCGCCAGGTACTTCGCCTGAGGTTCAAATTGCCCTACCGTGCCCGAGGTCCAGCCGCCACCGAAAAAGAAGACGATGACGGGCCGCCTGTCTTGGGCGGTCCAGCCCGGCGGGAAATGGACGTACATTTTCAGCTCGCCCTGCGGCGTCTTCTTGTAGACGAACTCCTCGACCTTCCCCTCAACCTGTGGCCCAGCCGCCGTGGCGACGGCATCTTGGGGCTCCCCAACGCGGTATTTTGCGTTGGGGACCCCTCGCCCTTGCGTGTCGCGGGCATCCTGCCCGCGATTCGAGGGCGGGACGCCCTCGACACGGGAGAACAAGGGCGGGACGCCCTCGCCACGCGGACGTGCTCCCGTGGCGGCGAAGGCCGTCTGGTAGAAGCCAAAGAGATTGCCGGGCCAGTTTTCGAAGAACTCGGCGGGATTGTGCGTGCTGTTCGGGACGGTGGACCAGGTGTGGTCGATGCGCAATTCGCCCAACAGGTCGTGAAACTGCGTGTTCCACTCGCGGAGCTGGTCCTTCTCGCCGACATGGATGCGGACGAATGTCTTGCCTCGGATAGCGTCGGCATTCTTCCGCAGGAGAGTCCAGGGCGAGCGGGCCCGGGCGTAGTCCGCATCGCCACCAAAGGCCGCCTGGAAGATCTCGCTGCGTTTGGCGTTCAGGCTGTTGGGCGAATGGAGAGCGCCGGCGAGGATGGAGACCGCGCCGAAAACTTGCGGGTATTTGAAGCCGAGGTACGCGGCCCCGTACCCGCCCATCGAGTAGCCTTCAATCGCCCTGCCCTGCCGGGTCGCGATCGTGCGGAACGTCGCATCGATATGCGGGATCAGATCCTGCACGATCACCGTCTCCACAGGCACGCGGCCGTCCTTGGAGTCCGTCCACATGCTCCGCCTGGTCGGGTCGGCGCAACTGATCAGAATGACCTCCGGCGCAGTCCCCGCCTTGATCCCGGCGTCGAGCAATGACACCACGGGATTCGCGGAGGCCGGCGAACCGCCGAGACCATGCAGCCAGTAGATGACGGAGTAGCGTCTGTCCCTGTCGGCTTCGTAACTTGGAGGCAAGTAGTAATAGTAGCCCACCAGGGCCTTCGCGGCCTGGCTCTGGAAGGTTCCCAACCGCCAGCCTCGGTCCTTCATCCAGTCGCCCGAAGGAGGGATCCACCCGGACTTGGAGCCCTGGTTGCCGTTGTTCGCCCGATCTTCGGCACCGGCCTGCCGGGCCTGGAGGACAGAAGCTCCGCCCAAATACGCCCAGGAACACAGAGCCACTACGCTGAGCATTGTGACGTTTTGCGATCTTTTCATGGAGGCACCCCTTCTCTATCGCGTAACATGGTCCCACCGTGTGGTGCCATTGGGCACCGGATCCATGAGGCATAGTCTACGACGACAGCCGGGACAAGGCAACGTTCATTACCGAGGAGCACAAAGGAATGAGCAAGGTTCGGATCGCCATGTGTCAGATCCTTTGCCTGGACGGGGATCGCACGGGAAACATCGCGCGGATGGAAATCGCCCTGGACCGGGCTTGTGACCTGCCGGTCGATCTTGTGTGCTTTCCAGAAACCGTCTTTTATGGCTGGGTCAATCCGGAGGCGCACACCCGGGCCCAACCCCTCCCCGGCGAGGACTCCCGCATCCTCTGTGAGTTGGCCCGGACGCAGGGGGTCTTCCTCTGCGCGGGGATCGAGGAGAAGGACGGGGAGAACCTCTATGACTCAGCGGTGCTCATCGACGACCACGGCGAGATCCTGCTGAAGCATCGCAAGATCATTCTCCTGAGCGAACTGATGACGCCGCCCTACGCGCCCGGACACGGAGTCCACGTCGCGGAAACGGAGTTCGGGAAGATCGGCGTGCTGATCTGCGCCGATACCCACGAGCAGGAGATTCTCGAACAGATGGCGAGCCTGAAACCGGATCTGGTCCTCGTGCCGTACGGCTACGCCGCTCCAGAGGAGGCCTGGCCCGCGCACGGCAAGCAGTTGGAACGGGTCGTCAAGAAGGCCGCCAAGATCATCGGTGCTCCCGTGATGGGCACCAACGTGATCGGCCAAATCACGCACGGACCCTGGCAAGGCCAGACCTACGCGGGCCACAGCGTGGCCGCGGACCGGCACGGCAAGATTCTGGCCGTCGGCCCGGATTTCGTCGACGACAATATCATTCTGGAAGTGCCGACCAAAGGATGAGGGAAGCGTGACTACAGATCTTCCATGAGCCGGCAGGGAAATCCGGCTGGGTGCGTTTGCCATTCGCGGGCGGTCCGCAGTACAATCAGTCCCCCGAGCCCCCACTTCGCCGGCTGCGTCTCCATGCCCACAGGCATGCAGTTCGTCGCGTCCCCGGACGCAGCCGCGGGCGAGGCAGCCACGACCTGTCTCATGTGATGATACCGCTGCCGCAGCAACGCGAGAAATGCGGACTCCTCCCCGGGATACAGAGAGTTGGTGGTGGAACGATACAGCTCGGCGTAAAGCCGCAGAATCCGGCTCAGGGGCATTTCGCTGCCGTTGGACCCATTCCACGGCAGAAACGGCAGACACGCGAAATCCAGCCAGAAGGCCTCCTTCGAGGAGTACCCCAGCCGGCACAGGTCTCGCACGTGCTCCTGATGCATCCAGCGGAGGGATTGCAGAACTTCGTGCGACACGTCCGGCCGCACTTCTGGAGGTTTGGTCGCGCGCAGACGCCGCCACACCTCACGGACTGATGAAATCATGTGGGAGATTATCCTTCCTCGACCACCCCAGACCTCCTCCCGCGCGAGCGGCTATCCGTCCGCATCGGGCGATCCGATGATGATGAAACCTGCATGCACCTGCACTACCACCTGTCTTGTCCCGCCGCACCTCATGCCAACCCGACCGTCTCCACCACAGTCATGACCCGCATGAGCGACGCAAACACATATTATACTCGCTCCCGTCATAACTGCGTAAGGAATTTCCTTACGCCCTACGGAACCAGATCTTGGTCCCATTTCTCCACCAGCGCCGACGGCCTTCCTTCGAGCAACGCCGCGAACGCAAGCAGCGTCCGCCGAGCCTCGCCGAGTGGAGAATAGAAGGCGTCCCAGTGATCGCTGTCTTCGCCGTCGTGGTTGGGAATGACGTAAGTGAAGCGCCAGGCTTGTTTTAACTCCTGGTAGGCGCTGGCGGCGCGAACCTCGATGTTCTCCAGGTCGGGGCGGGATAGAATACCCTTGTGCCTGGCGGTGCGGCGCAGGAGCTTGCGACGCATGATGTCCGTCAGCAGATCCGCCAGCGTGATGCTCCGGTCCGGCGCTCGAAATTCCAGAATCTCTTCCCGTGATAACGGCGACAGAAAGACGCTCAGGTACGGCCCGCCGTGCCTCTCAATGACGTCGAGCAATTCCGACGCGAGGTGCGGATTGCCGTCGAAATAGACATCGCCAGCCGCCAGCTTTTGTTCCAGTTCGCGTGTGTCCAGCGACTGCAGGTCGCCGCGAACCTTGAAGACCACAAAGTGCTCTTTGCCGCGCAGACTCTCGATGTCCGCGCGGGTCCGGAAGTAAAAGTCCACGCCATCCACCTCACCCGGACGCGGTGCGCGGCTATCGTACAGCACGAGTTTCGTGAGCCGGCCGGCCAACTGGGGATAGAACTTCTTCAGGGCCGCATAGAGCGGACTTTTGCCCACGCACGATGGGCCGGAGAGAATGACGAGGCGTCCCACGATCAATACCTGCCACGGAGCCAATTCTATCGGTTGCCCACACGACGACAGCGTAGACCGATTCGCCTCGGAAATCAAGCACAGTTCCTGTGCGTGTTTCGTCCAAGGGTTGTGCGGCTCGTCTCTTCGCAGGGCGAGCGTCCCGCGCGCCAAAGGACGTCGTGCGAGGACGCACGACCTACGAAGAGGGACCATATACGATTGCGTTTGCGGGGACCGTCGGCACGTGTTAGGATGGCGGCCCAAGGCAGGCCATCAGAATGTGGATTCATCTTGAGGAGTCACGGCATGAGTCGAAGCACCGAGCTCAGCAGCAGTGCCATCAATCGTCGGGATTTTCTGCGGGTGGTGGGTGCCGCAGTTGCCGTTCCGAGTTTTGTCCCCGCGTCCGTGTTCGGGGCCGGGACTCCGTCCAATCGCATCACCCTCGGATGCATCGGCGTCGGCAATATGGGCAGCAGCGACCTGAAGGCATTCAAGAATAATCCCAATGCCCAGGTGGTGGCCGCGTGCGAGGTGGATGCTCAGCGATTGGAAGAGGCCCGCAAGCTGGCGGGTATCGACAAAGGCTCGTGTTATGGCGATTTTCGCGAGCTTCTGGCTCGGCCGGATATCGATGCGGTGACGGTGGTCACGCCGGATCATTGGCACGTGCCCATCTGCCTCGCCGCCATCCGCGCCGGCAAGGATGTGTATTGTGAGAAGCCGCTGACGTTGACGATTCTGGAAGGCCGCGTCCTGGCCAATGAAGTCAAGCGTTACGGCCGCGTCTTGCAGACGGGTTCGCAGCAACGTTCGAGCGCGGAGTTCCGCCAGGCCTGCGAGCTGGTCCGCAACGGCTACATCGGCGACGTGAAGACGGTCACCGCGGGCCTGCCCACCAACAATCGCAAGTGCGAGCCGACATGGAAACCCGAGCCGGTGCCCGAGGGCTTCAATTACGATATGTGGCTGGGACCGGCCGAGTGGGCTCCCTACCACAAACAGCGCTGTCACTACGAGTTCCGCTTCATCCTCGACTATTCCGGCGGCCAGGTGACCAACTGGGGCGCTCATCATCTCGACATCGCCCAGTGGGGCCTCGGCACGGACAACACCGGGCCGGTCCAGATCGTCGGCCAGGGCGAGTTCCCGGAGACCGGCCTGTTCACCACGGCGACGAAGGTCCACTTCGAGATGACCTACGCCAACGGCGTCAAGCTCGTCTGCAAGACCGGCGGCTCCGGCACACGCTTCGAAGGCACCAAGGGCTGGGTCGACGTCAAGCGCGGCAAGCTCGAAACCGAGCCCGCCTCCCTCAAGACCCAGACCATCGGCGCCAACGAGATTCACCTGTACGAGAGCAAGAACCACCACCAGAACTTCCTCGACTGCATCAAGAGCCGCCAGGCCCCGATTGCCAACGTCGAGGTCGGCCATCGCTCGTCGACGCTCTGTCACCTCGGCAACATCGCGATGCTCCTGAAGCGTCCCCTGAAGTGGGACCCGGTCAAGGAGGAGTTCCTCGGCGACGACGCCGCCAATCGCCTGCGCTGGCGTCCCCGCCGAGCGCCGTGGAATGTCTGATCAGTGGTCTCAAGTTCGAAGTGTCATACAGGATGGGCTTCAGCCCATGCGGATCATTCGCGCCCCAGCCGCTCGAGCGTGCCCCGCGTGACAAGAGGGTAGACCAAATCATCTGCCCTCCTTTGCGTACGAGTGGCCGGTAGCGGACCGGCGGACAGTGCGTCAGGTGCGTGCTCACCTGCAATCCATGAGTCCTTGATGTCCTTGCCCACGGAGTAGACGACCGCATCCTCGTGCGCGTACCGGAATGACTTGCCGTCAAACGGGTCTCGCGGCACTGCCCCAAGCAATTCCGGCACAAGCATATCGAGGGTCTCGGGCAATCGACCGCAGCTCATCTCGTAGAGGCGACAGGCCAAGACCAGCCGCAGACCATCGAGGTGGCTCTGCATCGTGCACTTTCTCGCCATGATCCCATTGATCTGGTCAGGGGCCAACAGAGTCATCCGGATCAGCAGATGTCCCTGACTGTTGCGATGCAGCAGTAGCAGGCGTCTATGGAGCCCTTCCATAGAAATCATCTCGGGCTCGGGCACCTGCACCTCGGCATAGGGCCCTGACAGGCTCCGCATCACGCCCCGGTAGAATGGCAAGCAGGTCTCTATCGTTCTGTTCGGCTGGAAAGTGTAGTTGCCAAGAAGGGAAGAGGCCGTGGTGCAGTTCACGTGATCTACTCCGTCGGCAAACAACTTGAATTCCCTCTTGACCGCACTCACCCATCCACGGTCAAGCGATGCGATACGGTTCAACTCGTCCAAGAGCGTGCCGAGTAGGACTCCATCAGATGAGAGTGTACCCAGTGACTGCCATATCTCCTTGAAACCCAGATCGAGAGCCACCATGCCTACATGGCAATCCACAACACCATTGGGATTTGCTGCGATGAGCGAGCCGAAATGCAGAAGGTCATGACAGGTCTCCCAGGCTTCCTTTGTGTCGCCCGTCCTTCGGTCGCGCATAGCCTTCAAAGCTATGAGCCTGGACATCCTGAGCCTCCACCACAGCGGTTCGGCTCGATTCGGTTCGGGTAAACCAGGCGGATCATAAACCGAGCAGGCAAGCCCCTGCTTCAGTACGGGGAAGACGTTTGCATTCTTGGAGATCAGATCGGCAGCAACCGCGTCATCCCACGTCTTGCCGTCAAGCATCACCCGGACGCCGGATTCATTCCGCGGCCATTGAAGCAGTTCGCCCGCCTTTCGAAAGTAAGTGTACGCATTGTCTGCCTCCGGGATCTTGATCGCGGTCAAAACGAGGTCAGATGTATCCCGCGGAGCGAGGTCCCGACCGCCGATGACGAACCAACCGGCAGCAGTACCCCAAAACAGAACCCCGATCGCGCTTGGGACCGCGATCAGCAAAATGCTGGCGCGCTTACTCATGACCCAATTGTATCAGAGGAGTGCCGCGGATCAAAGATGAAGCCGCCCCTCGCCTGGAGCAACCGCACGATCATTCAACACCCCCTGCGTTGGTACTATACCCGTAATGCGGGTTCGGAAAAGTCCGTGCGCGATACCGATTCTGTCATCCTGAGGCGTAGCCGAAGAGCCTGTCCTGAGCCTGCCGAAGGAATCTGGCTACCGAAGGAGAGGTTTCTCTTCCCTGCAACCCAGATCCTTCACTCCGCAGGGCTCCGTTCAGGATGACAATCGGGGGCACAAGAACTAATCCTAAAAGGTGGGGGATTACTTCGTTCTACACCCAGTGATATTCTTCGGAGTCTCGGAGAGACACCTTACGGCGTCATTACGAGCGTCGGTGGGGTGCTGATATTGGGCTTCACTTTGAAGGAGATGTAGATATCCATGGACTCGCACGACGACCATTTGCGAACGAAGAACATCGTGCCGTCCGGACTGAGACGCGGGTACTGCGTGTCGCCGCCGGGCGTATCGAACATCACGATGTGCTGGGGCGGGTCGAACGGGGCCTGGCGCGACGGTCGCTTCGCCTCGAACAACTGAAACGCCTCGTCGCGATCCGACGCGAAGTATAGCGTCAGTCCATCCGGCGTGAGCGCGGGATGCATGTCCGCCGCCTCGCTGTTCACAGCGCCCAGGTTCACGACACGACCAAAGCGGGATTGCCGGTCGGGCCGGCTGGCCATCCACAGGTCCCACGCGCCCCTGCCGCCCCGCAGATCCAACCCGCTGAACACGATCGTCAGCTCATCCTTCGTCAGGGAGGGATTGGCGACCTGCCCGAGGCTGTTCAGCTCCTCGATTTGCCGGCCTGCCAGCCAGGGAGCGGTGACCGACGGTCTCTCGGCCAACCTCAGCCGCCTCCAACTGAGTTCGGTGCTGTAGACAGGCGCAGGTTGTCCGCCGAGACCCACGGGTAATCCACGTTCGCATAGACATTGGTCAACCCGACGATTTCGGTGGGCGCGTTCCACGTTCCCTCCGCTTTGCGCGTCGCCTCGAAGATGCGGGCGTACTCCGTAACCGTGCACCTGGCGAGGTACAGCGTCGAGCCGTCGAAGGAGAGAAAAGCGGCCTTGTCGTCGTAATCGGAATTCACTTCCGTCAACGGCACCGGTCGCGTCCATTCATTGGGATCGAAGGCCGCCGCACGCTCCCAAGGGGAAACCACCAGTGCCAGAAATGCCACACTTGCCCAGAAGAATCGATATCCCGCCTGCATGGCATTTCTCCTCACCTGCCGCCCGATTCACGTCTGCGGAGACTGCACAAACGACCTCCCGCTGATCGCCTGATATTATGAGGGAGGGAATCCACAAGATCAAGGAAAAGGCGCGACTCTGCCTTGCGCCGAACCATCGCCAAGGCCTTCGGCCTTGACGCTGCCACCCGTCGGTTGCGGTGACGCGGCCTGTTTCGCCCGTACGGCGTTCCCGCGGTCTTAAGCCGCCTGAAGGCGGTACTCCGAACGGCGCCACCGAATCTTGCGTTCTGGACATCAGGAGGTGAATTGCACGTAAATGTCCCCGGCGTGGTTCTGGGAGCCGAGGGCGCGCAGCACTTCGTCCATCTCCGATGGGGACGCCCACGGCACCAGCTTGAACGAGGTTGGGGCATCTTCCAGACAGTAGTTGAAGCGTGCGGGACCGAGCGTGGAGAGGTGACGCACACAGTTCCGCGTGGATTCCACGAACTCGGGAGTGAACTCGAAACAGACACAGGGGACAGGTTGGGAGAGCCCCTTGAGGGCCTCATACTCATAGCCTTCGACATCGAGCTTGATGAAGGAGGGCCGGTCGTGCGCGGCGATCAGAGCGTCTAAGGTCGTCACCTCGATCGTCACCGCGCGGCCCCACGTACATTGGGCGTATCGACCGCTGGTCCGCACACTCTCGATCCAGCGGGTCGACAGCGAAGAAAGCGAATGGGAATCGCAGAGCTGGATCTGCGCCGGTCCGGGTTTCTCGCCCACGGCACGCGGGACGAGAATCACGCGGTCGTTGCCCCCGAACTTGCCTTGCAGCTTTTTCAGGCACTCTTGCTGGGGCTCCACCGCCACAACTCGCGCCTGGAGGCGCAGGAGCACCTCCGTCCGGCGTCCGACGTTGGCCCCGACATCGAAACACAGGTCGCCGGGACGAACGAACTGGGCGTAGAACCGCATGTACTGCGTTTCGACGCCGGTGAGCCAGTGCTTGAAATCGACGACCGCATCGTACAGGTGACAGGCCCGCAGGGCTTTGCGCATGACTTTGTTCATCGAGTCTCCTCTGCACTTACCGTTTCACAACCGCGTGCCGGCTCGGCGGCCCGGTCCCCGCCGCCGCGCGTCTTGCCCACCCACCAGAGCAACTGGTACAGGCCTCCCAAAGCGGCCATGAAGACCAGCGACGAGAACAGGATCATGGACATCAGCAGCGCTTCGGACCGGCCGGCGCCGTAGGCGGCGAGCAATCCCACAAGAGTCACCTCGCGCACGCCGAGATTGGCCACCGAGATCGGGACTTTACTCAACAGGAAGATGATGGCGCACAGCCACAACAGGACGCCGACGGAAACGCCGATGTACGCCGCCCGCGCGGCAAAGTAATAGACCAGCAGGCCGACGAGCAAAGAGTTGAAGGCGTTGATCACGGCTACGATGCTATGGAACCTCAGGCCGGCGGTCTGGAAGACGCCGATCTGCGTCAACATGGCCAGCCCTTTGTCCTGCATGCCGCCGGGCAACCACTGCAACGTGCGTTCGAAGAGGCTCATCACCGATCCGCCTGTGCGCCGGTTCAACAGGAGCACACTAACCAGCAGGATTATCACCACCAGCACACCGCAGACCACCGGCACGATCCAAGTCGATTGCACGCCCGGAAACAGGGTCTGGGTCGGATTTGTCGCGATCAGCGCCGCCAGACCAACCACGATCATGACTACCGAAAGCGTGACTTGGTTGTACAGCATGCTGCTGAGCACCTGGCTGCCCTTGCCCGTGAGTCGCTTGAGGATGTACCACTTGACGCCGGTGCTCAGAATGCCGGGCAGAATGAGACTATAGAAGGCCGTGATGCAACTCACGCCGAACAAGGTATTCACGCCCACCCGGCAGTCCTGCTTCCGAAGGATCATCTCCATGGTCAGACATTGCAGCCAGAAGAAGACCGCCGTGAACAGCCACACGCCGAGCACGCACTCCCAGCGCGCCGAACTCACCACCTGGCGGAACTGCCCGAAATCGACCTGGGAAAAGGCCCAGACCAGCAGAACCGTCGCCACGAGAATCCGGGCGAAGAAGCGCAGCAATTTCTTGGCTGTGTCCCTCATGACTTTTCCTGGGTTCCCCCGCCTTTCTTTACGCCGGCCACGAGCACCCGCCGCAAAAGGCCGAGCTGAATCTTGTACAGCTTGTGCACGATCCGGCTGTGGGGCAGCAGGACATCGAGCCATCCGAAAGGCAGCCACGCCGCCAAGCCGGAGAGGACGAAGCAAAAGACGCCCCGGAACGTCGCCGTCTGATAGCAGCCCTCGATCCGGTCAAACCCGGCGCTGATCAGCAACTCCTCCATTCTCCGCCACGAGGTGATGTAGCTGTGACTGAAATCGCCGATGAAGAAGTGATGCCGCCAGTTCGCGTAGTCCGGGGCGTACAGGACGAACCGTCCGCCGGGGCGAAGCATGGCCAAAACCTGCTTGCTCAGCTCCAGGGCATCGACCATGGTGTTCATGTGCTCGATCACGCTGTTCATGACCACCACGTCGAACGTACGCCCAAGATCAGGCACCGGCGGAACCACGGCGCTGACCACCTGGACACCGCGCTGTCGCAGCCGGTCGGCCATGTCCTGATTCGGTTCAATGGCCAAATAGTCCGCGCCTTCCTTCAGACACAGATCCGTGAATACGCCCCGGCCGGGCCCGATCTCCAGCACGCGATCCCCCGAACGAATCCCGGAGAACTCGAAAATGCGCCGGGAGACGCCGTGGGTCAGCCACATCCCCAGCTTTGTCGGGCGATCCTGTGCAAAATGATCGTAAAATGTCGTCTTCTCTGCATCCATCTATGTTTCCTACGTTCTCTCGATTCCGTCGGTCTGCGGTACGCGCCGCAGTACGAAGCAGATCTCCCGCCCCGCCTCGGGCCGGCAACGGCGCAGATACTGGTCTACGGCACGTCCGGCCCAGCCGTTGGGATAGAAGCCCAGATGTCCATACGTCCGGAACTCCAGCACCTCGAACCCGTGGAACACCTGCTGTAGCAGATACTCACGCTCGAACCCCTGCTGCGATTGAAAATCAACGATCTGCTGGATTTCCGTCCCGCGCAGGTCGAAGTCAGACAATCCCTCCTGCCGGACTTGCCGGGCGACGTCCACCAACATACGGTTGCGCCAGCCATAGCGCGGACTGATCCGGCTGGTGACGGATCGGAGGCAGCGTTCTGCCAGGGGACTGGCTTCTACCATGCGGAAGATCATCGTTCGCGGTCGCAGCGCCACCGTCGCCAGGCCGCGCCACAGGCGACCGGACAATGGCAGGCGCGTATCCGCATTTGGTTCGTGGGCCACGATCAGCAGCCCCGTCGGTTTGAGCACGCGCCGGCATTCGGCGGCGAAACCGGGCAGATCGAACAGGTGGTGCAGCACCGAGTTGACGGAGAGGATGTCCACGGAGCCGGAGGCGGCCGGGATGGTCGGGCCGTCGATTTTTTCGAAGAGGCGCCGGCAGCGAAGGGGACTGCTCTTCAGCTTCGCCTCACACAAACGGAGCATCTCGCGGGAGACATCGCAACAGACCACGGTGTCTTCGGCCCTGAGGTGTCCGGCGATTGCGGCAGGGACGAAGCCGGTGCCGGTGCCATAATCGAGCCAGACGACGGGTTTGTCCGCGGCGATGTATCGGCCCGCGGCTTCCTCCCAGAAACGCTGCTCGAATTGCGGAATATCCTCGTGCTGCCCGTCATAGCAGGCATTCTCCAGATTATGGTAGATCTCATTGATCCGGCGCACGCGCTCGGCATCCAGCCGCTGCAAAATCCGTTTCGACAACCTCATGGGCGTCCTCCCGAGGTCGGCGAACGGCACGCCCTTCCCGTTCTGATCACCTTCAGCATCGTTTCGGCACAGCGCCGCCAGGAGAACAGGGCCGCCCGCTGCAGGCCCGCAGCCACCAGCGTCGCGCGACACGACGGATCTGTCAGCACTTGGCGGATGGCTCCGGTCAGCGCGTCGACGTCATAGGGATCGATAAGAAGCGCCGCCTCCCCTGCGACCTCCGGAATGCTGCTGGCCCGGGAAGCGACCACGGGACAACCACACTGCATCGCCTCCAGCACCGGCAGGCCAAAACCTTCATACAAAGAGGGATACACGTACGCGCCGGCCAGGCTATACAGGGCCGGCATATCCTTCTCTTCGACATAACCCAACTGCGCTATCCGGCCGCGCAGATGCAACGTGTCCATCATGTCATACACCGAGCGGCCCTTCCAGGATTTCGACCCGGTCAGGACCAGTTGATGAGGCACCGCCTCGCCGAGGCGGGCAAACGCCTGCAACAAGCGCACTAGGTTCTTACGAGGTGACAGCGAGCCCGTGTACAGCACGAACTGCGCCGGCAGATGATGTCTCTCCCGCACCGCCCGCAGACAATCCGGATCGGTGACCGGGATGAAAGCGGGATCTGCCGCCTCATAGGTGACAGTGATCTTCGCCGGATCGCAACCGGTGTAGTGCATGACATCCCGTTTCGTATTTTCGCTGACAGCGAACACCCCGGCGGCCGCCCGCGCCGAGCGGGGCAGGAAGGCCCGCATGTAGACCGTGTCCAGCCATCGATACGCGTTGAGTTCGGGCAGGAAATAGGCCAAGTCATGGATGACCACGTAGTTCGCGCAGCCTGTGAACGGTGGAATCACGTTCTTCGGGAAGATCGCCGCTTCGATCTTGAGCCGGCGCAGCATGCGCGGCAGGAGAACGAAATCCCACCACATCTTGTTACGGCTCTCCCTCACGATCTCTGGGCAACCCGGCGCCAGCCCCCGGAATTGTTCGCGGCTGTAAAAGAAGAAAAGCTCGTCCTGGCCCCGGCTCTCGGCGAGGGCCGGGATGAGAGACTTGATGAACTGCCGGGCGCCGCCGGAGGCAATACTGAGGCCGCGCGCTGCGAAGGCGATTTTCATCCCGCGCCCCCCGACAGAGTCGTCTGGTACAGGTCCAGGTATTGGCGCGCCACCTTGTCCCACCCAAAACTCTCGGCTCTCTTTCGCGCTGTGACGGACATGGCGTCCAGGGCCACCCGGTCCTCGGCCAGCTTCCGGACCGCCGCCGCAAGCGACTCGGGTTGTGAACCATCCACGACAACGCCATTCTCCACGATCAGCTCGTCCACGCCCTCACAGCGCGTGGTCACGATGGGCAAGCCCGAAGCCATCGCCTCCAGCATGGCGTTGCTCATCCCTTCCTGCATGCTCGCACTGACAAAGAGATCGTGCTGCCGGTAGATTTCCGGCATCTCGTTTCCCTCCCGCCGGCCCAGAAGTGTGACAACCTCGCGCAGGTTCCGCTCGCCCAGGAACCCTCGCAGCTCCGCTTCGAGGGCCCCCCCGCCCACGACGCTCAGATGCACCTTGCAGCCTTGATTACGCAGCAACTCGACCGTCTCCAGCAACAGCGGCAGCCGCTTGGTCATGGAGAGCCGCCCCACGGTCAGCAGACGGAGCACATCGGCTTGTGCCGTGTAGGGTGGGGCTTGCCCCACCGGGGTCTGTGTGCCGGGAGGAATCGGTGGGGCAAGCCCCACCCTACGATTGCAAGCCTTCTGGGCCGGATGGAATCGCTCCAGATCGACGCCGTTGGGAATGACCTGGATCCGGGCCGAGGGCAGGAACTGAAGCGCTCGAGCCTTCAAACCCTCACTGCACGCGACGAGGGCGGAAGCCTTTTGCCAGATTGGCTTGAAGACCAGCGGTCCAAGGATTTTATAATCCAGCTTGAGCCGCGCATTCGCTCCGGGCACATCGGACCCGCGCAGGGAAATGATATACGGCAGTCCCTTCGCCGTTCGGTAGCACAGCCAGCCCGTCGGGAAGCCGAAGAAGGCGTGGATCAGATCGTATTTGCTCTCTCTGAGAAGCCGGCGATAGAACGACCCCGCCCTGGCCAGCCAGACCAGGATCTCGCTTCTGCGCCACAGGTGCAGATCTTTCTTATGGATGCCGACTTTATAAATCCGGATATTGGGGGCGAATTCCTCCGTGGCAAGACCGGGCTTGGGCGCCGAGGTCAGCACCGCGACGTCCAAGTCCGGCCTGTCGGCATACTGCCGCAACAGGGCCAGGTGGGCCTGACCACCCCCACCGCCAATTGGCGGGAATTCATAATTGAGCATCAGAATCTTCATCATCGATCACACAACCGCAAGCAAACTACCCCCACTCCATCGCTCCGATATGGCGAACCTGTAGGGTGGGTTCTTAACCCACGCGTCAGGTACACGTCGATCGCGGGAACGCGTGGGTTAAGAACCCACCCTACGAGGCGACCGCCCGACGTAACCGACACGAGCCGGCTCACCATTGAGACTCAGCTACCGATCTTGCGGGCCACGACGTACAGGTTGATCTGTAGGCCCAACGGCAGCTTCGTGAAGTCGATCCGCTCGGCCCAACGGGCGATCCGGCCGAGCCTCCGGAGCTTTGCCCGCGTGTACTCGTTCATCTGGTCCATCTTGAGGAACCGAGCCTCGAACCCATGTCTGGCCAGGCGTCGCCGCAATTGTCCGGGCGAGTGCAGCGACGGGTGCACCCGTCGCCATTTCAACGATTTGTACGCCAGTGTCTCGGCGATCACGTTGGCGAGCTTGTTCGGCGTCTGGAACAGGTAGTAGCCCGCCGGCTTGAGGACGCGGTGCACCTGCGTGACATGCCGGTCGATCCGGGCGATGTGCTCGAAGAGATCGAAGCTCAGCACCACGTCAAACGTCCCATCGGCATACGGCAGCTCTTCCGCCGGCTGCACCTCCAGACGAACGTTGCCATACTTGGCCCGGCCGTACTCGATCGCCACCTGGGAGATATCCGTGCCCGTCGCATCATAGCCCCGCTTCGCCAATTCGGCGACCACCGTGCCGATGCCGCAGCCGATCTCGAGGATCCGGCAGCCCGGCCGGAGCAGATCCGTGCGGGCCAGGAACTCCAGGTTCGCCTGAAGGTTGCCCCGCTGCTCCTTGCCCCGGTCCAGCTCGCCACGCCAGCCGGCGTCGTAGAAGCTCTGCTGCTCTCTCAGTTGTTCATCCTGCATCATTTGCGCCGGAACAGAACCTGCCCGCCCATGTCGGCCACCACCTGGTAGTTCTTCATCACATATGAGCGAAGCGGCTGCATGACCTCGTAGCGCCGGGCTTCCACCGGATCGACGGTCTCCTTCAGATAGCTCACGTACATCTGGTCGAACTTCCGCATCGTCTCGTCCTGTGGGGGCACAAAGCCCTTTTCCATCCGAGGCCACAACTCCAGCGGTCGCCGCGTGAAGGGAAAGTGCATCTTGCGGCTGTCCACGATGAACTTCGGCGGGCGTTGCTGGAATGCGTGGAGAATCTCCTGGATCCGCTCCGCAAGCTGGGCCGGCGGCAAGGTGTGCATCGTCCCCTCGAAGGCTTTGGGCGTCGAACTCATCCGCTGCGCCTGCACGTAGATGCCGGGGACCCAGCCCCAGACATAGATGGGGTCCTGCGACGCGGAATTCTCCCGGATATAGTCGCTGAGGCTGATCCAGGGGTATGTCCCCCCCGCCGCAATCTCCTGCCACTTCTGCAGATACCCCCGGGCCCGCCCGGCGTACGCGCCGCCGGTGTGCGGGCTCCTGGTGATGCCGAAGAAGATATGCCAGGACATGACGATCATGGCGAGCAGACCGACCAGGCCGAGCACAATCCAGCGCGGCCCATCGCGGTCCGTGCGCAGCCGGTGGGCATAGAGGCCCACGACGTAGCCGCTTAGAACAGCACTGGAAGCATTGAGCGGCAGGTAGTACTGCTCGTAGGAGTGCGGGCTGATGAAGACGAACGCCATATCGAAGAGCCACCACAAGGCGAATAGCAGCACGAACCGGCCCGGGTCCTCGTCGAGGCAGGCCTTGGCGGGCGTCCGTCGGTGCCGCAAGAAAACCACAACTCGCGCCAGGATCGCGCCGAGAGCCAAGGCGATGGGCAGAATCAACACGCTGAAATAACGAAAGACACGACGAAACGCCTCTTTCCTCTCGGCAGGGCCAAGGATCCGCCAGCTATCGCTGACATAGCCCGGCAGAAGTCTCAGGATCAGGCTGTCGTTTCCCTTGGAAACCTCCTCGATCGGGACCGCCGGCGCGGATGGGGTTTGCCCGGTATCGGCGTCATACTCCATGGCGGCACCGGCCAGCTTGAACACCGGCGCCAAGGCGAAGGAGTAAGGCCAGTACAGCAGGGGTGTGCCCATGCTCCGGTACCAGGCACAGATCGGTGTCAGGGTGATGACTGCACCGGCCACCAGCAGCAGGATGTCCTGTCCGACCTTCTTCCACGTGTACCGACGCAAGATAGCCCCAGCGAGAATGAAGAGCCCGACCGCCGCGATCGCGGAGACCCCCGTCTGCTTGAACAGCGGCCCGCCGATCAGCAACGCGCCGCTGAGCAAGGCCCACCACCAGCGGGCGGTGAGCCGGTACCAGACGAAGCAGCAGACGCCCATGACCATCAGGGCGATCATGAACTGTTCTTTGACGTTGCCGAACTTGGCAATGACCGGGGCGGACAGATAGATCGACGCGATCGTCACACTGATGACGGCCGTCAGAGACCCGTAGAGCCGCCGGACCGTCACGAACATCAGCGTCAGCGCCGCCACCTGAAAGAGCCCCTGGAGCAGCTTGGAGCCGGTTTCGTTGTACCCGGTCAGCTTGACCCCGAGCATGTTGACTAAGAGCGTGCCCGCCTGGGCACTGGGCTTTTCCTCATAGCCGACCCGCGCGCCCGATAGGACATGCTGGGCCGAGTAGACGTACGAACCGCTGTCGTACGGGTCCGGGTAGTTCAGCTCGAAATACTTGCCCAAGGCGAAGGGAATGCCGGCGAAGATCACCAGGGACAGAACCACCAAAGGCCATTTCGGATTTCGGATTGCGGATTGCGGATTCGAAGCCGAACGGCCCGTCTTGCGCCCCCCGTCCTCTGTCTTCTGTCTTCTGTCTCTTCTCTGCGGCGTTGTGCTCATCCATGGTCTCCAGGAGCAGATGGCGGACGAGCCGCATCGGTCTTCTTCAATCCGCAATCCGCAACCCGCAGTCCGAGGCCTCCACGACCTCCTTGATTACATACGTCGGCCGGTTCTGCGATTCGTGGTAGGTGCGCACCAGCAGCTCGGCCAGCAGGCCCATCAGAATGAATTGCATCGTCGTGATCATCAGCACGGCCGTCAGCAGCAGCAGCGGATTGCCGCTCATGTCCTTGCCCCCGGCGAGCTTCTGGTAGATCACGACCCAGCCGAAGAGAAGGGCCATCAGTGCGGTGAATAGTCCCAGGCCGCCAAAGACATAGATGGGCTTGGTGGAGAATGACCCGAGGAACTTGATTGTGATCAGGTCCAGCACCACCTTGAGCGTGCGTTCCAGGCCGTATTTGGCTTTCCCAGCCACGCGGGGCCTGTGATTGACCACGCACTCCGTAACCTTCGCCCCGCTCCAACTGGCCAAGGCCGGGATGAAGCGGTGCATCTCACCGTAGAGCCTCGTCTCGGCCAGGACCTCCCGGCGGTAGGCTTTGAGTGTACAACCGTAGTCGTGCAACCGGACGTCCGTAATCCGCGAAATCACCCAGTTGGCAATCTTCGAAGGCAGCCGACGGGTCAAGGCCTTGTCCTGGCGTTTTCTCCGCCAGCCGCTGACCACGTCGTAGCCCTCGTCGAGCTTGGCGACGAGCATGGGAATATCCGCCGGATCGTTCTGCAGATCGGCGTCCATCGCCACGACCACCTCGCCCCGGGCGTGGGCGAAACCGGCGCTGAGAGCGGCGGTCTGGCCGAAATTCCGGCGGAACCGGATGATCCGAACCCGCGGGTCCGAAGCGTGCAGATCCTTTAGAATCCGAAAGCTCCCGTCGGTGCTGCCGTCGTCAACAAAGAGGATCTCGTACTCGTAGCGCCCCTTCAGAGCCCGCGTGATTTGCTCGTACAGACCCGGCAGGTTGTCCTCTTCATCCAGCAGAGGCACGACGACAGAGAGTCGCGGCGGGCCGTCGGCTTTTGTTGTCTTGACTGTATCTTCCATGGATCCCCGGGCTTTCCGTAAACCCTTATCCTATCGGCAGAAACGTTCACTTGCAACCACTGACGAAAAATCACTCTTGCCATGCGATTATCGGCTGTTCACGGGCGGTGGGTCAGTTAAAATGGCCCATTCCGGGCGACACAGTCGCTCGAAATCAGCCATAAGGAGTGGAGTATGCGCGCTGCAATGAAATGGTTCTGCGTCTGCTTGATGGTTGTGATGGAAGTGGCTGCGGGTTCGCCAGCCAGCGAGAGCACGACGGTCGTTCACCCCCAAGATACCGGCGCCGCCCTCGTGAACCCGGGCATGGGCTGGGTCCTGCACCACTATGACAACATCGCCTTCAACTACGGCGGCAAGCTCGAACCGTCCGATACGGTCGATGATTTTCCCGGGGTGACGACGGTCTACCTACGCATCGCCTGGTCGTACTTGGAGCCCGAGGAAGACCGGTTCAACTGGTCGGTGCTCGACACGCCCGCCCAACGCTGGCTGGACAAGGGCAAGCAAATCGCCCTGCGGATTTCGTGCAGCGAGTCGTTCATGCGCTATGCCACGCCGCAATGGGTCGAGAAGGCCGGGGCCAAAGGGTACAACTTCAGATCGAGCAAGGGAATTGATCCCAACGGACCTTACTGGGAACCTGATTACGACGATCCGATCTTCCTGGAAAAACTGGACCATTTCCTCGCCGCCTTGGCCCAGCGGTATGACGGCAACCCGGAAGTGGCCTTCATCGACGTTGGCTCCTTTGGCGTCTGGGGCGAGGGGCACACCTTCGCCAGCACCCGCAAGGTCTACCCCGCCGAGACGATCCGAACGCACATCGACTTGCACACGAAGCACTTCAAGAAGACCCTGCTGGCAGCGAACGACGATTTTGCCCTGCACGACCGGGGCCGGCCGCCCATCGAATACGCCGCCGAGCAAGGTCTGACCCTCCGCGACGACAGCATCTTGGTCCAGGGAGGCAACAAGGCTTATCTGAGTGCCGACTTCGCCCCACTATTCTGGCGGAAGGTCCCCGTAGTCCTCGAAAGCGAGCATTACGGACCTTCCCAGAAGCGCGGCAACTGGAAAGACGGTAGCCAATACCTCGAAGCCATCGAGAAGTACCATGCCAGCTACGCGACCGTTCACTGGTGGCCGCGGGAGTTCCTCGCCGCCAACGAGGACCTGATCCGCAAGATCAACCTGCGTCTGGGCTATCGCCTGCAACTCGTGGAAGCCTCGTGGCCGAGTGAGATTGCCGTCGATTCAACGTTCTGGTTCAAGACGGACTGGCGCAACGCAGGCGTCGCCCCCTGCCTGCCCGGCGGCCACCCCGCGCTGACGATCAAAGATGCCAAAGGAGGAATCGTGAGTGTCTTCGTCGATGAGAACGCCGACATGCGAAACCTCCGCGTGGCGGAGCCTGGACCAGCCCCAACCGAAAGCCACAAAGCCGACTTCGGACTCCCTCTGGCCTCCGACGAGCGAACCCGTCTCCTCAAACCCGGCACGTACGACGTGTATGTCTCGGTCGGCACCGCGACCGGCACACCGGAGATCGCCCTGCCGTTAGCCGACGACGACGGCCATCGGCGCTATCGTCTGGGCAAGCTGACGGTCCTACCCCGTTCGTAGTGACGCCGCAAGGCGTTTCCCGGGAAGTTCGAAGTGCAATGGTTGATTGTTGATCTGGAAATCGACACTCATACATCAACGTTACCGGGACGATATCAGGGAGCGGCAGGATTCGATCCCCGAGAGCGGGACAACTGTGATCTTCTCTCCAAGAGGGTACGCCTTCGAACCGGGATAGACCACAAAGAGATGTTCCAACTGCAATTCCGCCAGCGCAATGTGCATGGATCGGGTGGTGCCGGGAGCATCACGGTACTTGCATTCAAAACCGTACCGCCGTCCCTCGATAGTGGCCAGAAGATCCAGTTCGGCGCCCGCGTGGGTGGCCCAGAAGTAGGGAGTGCGGATCCGTAAACACCGGATGATCTGGTCCAGGGCGAATCCTCCCCAGGAGGCCCCCAATTTGGGATGCCCGAGCAGGGCTCGTTGATCGCGGATCTCCAGCAGGGAGTGGAGAAGTCCGGAGTCTTGCAGGTATACTTTGGGGGATTTGACCTGTCGTTTCTTGATGTTCTCGTGCCAGGGCTGCAGGACACGGATCATAAAAGCCCCCTGCAAGATATCCAGATACCGGCGGGCGGTCATATTCGAGAAACCCAGAGAAACGGCCAGTTGTGCGGCATTCCAGATTTGGCCGTGCGTGTGAGCCAACATGGTCCAGAACCGGCGGAGTTGGGCCGGGGGAGACTCGATGCCGAAACTCCGCAGGTCGCGTTCGAGAAAAGTGGAGATGAAGTTGTCTCTCCAAGCGGCACTGTCCTCGTCCGTCTGGGCCAGATAAGAAAGCGGAAGACCGCCTCTCTGCCACAATTGCGTCAGGTGCTCCGCCCCGACTTCCTCCAGATCAAAGCCGGACATGTAGACGAACTCGATCCGCCCGGCGAGAGTCTCGGAGCTTTTGCGAATGATGTCGGGTGAGGCGCTGCCCAGGATGAGAAACTGGGCCGGCAAAGGTTGGCGGTCCGCCAGTACGCGCAGAAGCGAAAATAGCTCAGGTTGGCGTTGTATCTCGTCAATGACCACAAGCCCCGTCAAAGGCTCGAGGACGAGAGAGGGATTCTCCAGCCGGCGCACATCTGTGGGATTTTCAAGGTCGAGGTATTCAGCCTTCTTCCCCACCGCGAACCGCCGGGCGAGGGCGGTCTTGCCACACTGGCGGGGGCCGAGCAACGCGGTTATACGACTACGCCGCAAGGCCGTATCGATGTGCTGACAGAGTCTTTCCCTTTCAATCCACATGCTTGAAATTATAACATCAGATGATAATTATGCAAGGAATAATAAGGAAAAAGCAACACAAGATCAGGCCTTCTCGGACCAAATCGGCTATTAGAACATTTCAGACTTCCGCGAGACCAGCGGACATCAGGCATAAACTTCGCCTCCACCAGGCGCGTCCCGAATCGGCCCTATCCCGACTTCGCGGATTCGCGGTCAGAACCCGCGTAGCAGGGTCAAGAAGGGCCTTCGGCCGGAAGTCTTCACTACAATGGTCTCACGCCACGAATCGGCCCGCATGACCCTGAAATCTGCGATTTTATGCCAAAGAGTGAC
>CAYHAJ010000367.1:0-18115 GCA_964354535.1 uncultured Pirellulales bacterium | reverse complement strand
AAAAGTTGCGCTGATAGAATCAATGAATTCCGAGTGGCAGGACATGAGCAAAGACTTTTTGGATTGTCATTCTTGAGGGAGTCCCGATGGAATCGGGACGGCCGAAGAATCCGTCTTTGAACGGGGAGGGTACGGATCCTTCGCTTCGCTCGGGATGACAGAATGCCGATGACCGGAATTGAAGGGGAGCATACAAAATGAGGACGCCTCTTTCCACTATTTGTCTCGTGGCAGCCGTGGTATCGCTCTTCTGTATGTCGCCGTCGCTGGCGGCCGATTCGGCGGGGCTGAAGGCCGGTGCCGCCCGAATCGACATTACCCCCGACAAGCCCATCACGATGTCCGGGTACGATGCCCGCAAGGGTCTGTCCACAGGGGTCCACGATCCGCTGTCGGCACGCGTTCTCGCCTTCGAGGCAGGTGGCAAGCGACTGGTGCTGATTTCGACGGACCTGATCGGCTTCTACAGCGGCACCACGGAATCCATGCGCCAAGCTCTGTTGAGCGAGTTCAACTTGGAGCCTTCGGAGCTATTCCTTACCGCGATCCACACGCACGCCGGTCCGGCCCTGACCATTAACAAGGAGCGGGGCCATCCGAACAATCTCGAATACACCGAGAAGCTCAAGGGCAAGCTCCTCGAAGTCGTTCGGCAGGCATTGGGTAGCATGGAGCCGGTCAGCCTCGGCCTCGGGATCGGTTCCAGTCCCATGGGCGCGAATCGGCGGGAATTGCGGATCAGCAAGAGCGGCGAGAGCTCGATCGTGTTGGGACGAGATCCTTACGGACCCACGGACAAAGAAGTCCTGGTGATGAAGGTCGTCAAGCCGGACGGCCAGCTCAAGGCGGTGGCGTTCGACTACGCCACGCACGCCACCTGCCTCGGTGGCAAGAACTTCACGATCAGTGGGGATGTGCTGGGCCTGGCGGAGCAGTTCGTGGAGAAGATCCTCGGCTCTGACGTGGTCGTCCCGGCGTTCGCCGGGGCCTCCGGGAACATCAACCCGTGGTTTCGCTCTCTGGCGAGCTTTGACACGGAGTCCGGCTGGATTCCCGAGCCGGTCCTGCTCGGGACCTTCCTGGGCGAAGAGATCGTGCACGTCTGCCGGGGCATCAGCCAGACCGGCCCGGCGGACAAGATCCGTACGGCCCTCGTGACGCTGCAATTGCCGACCCGGCCCCGGGAAGACCCCGCCACCAAGAAGAAGGAGGGCTCTGGAACCGTTCCCTTCACCGTCACCGTGGCCCGGCTGAGGGACGTCGCGTTCGTCGGTCTCGGCGCCGAAGTCTGTACGGAAATCGGGATGGCGATCAAGGCGGGCACACCCTGCCGGCACACCTTCGTGATCTCCCACTGTAACGGCGTCGCCGGCTACATCGCCCCGAAAGAACTCTACGCGCAGGGCGGCTACGAGATCAACAGCGGCCCCTTCGCCCCGCAAGCCGCCGATATCCTGGTCCGTGAGGCCATCCGTATGTTGCACGACCTGTGATGTCTTTCTGTCGCGCGGATTGTCATCCCTTCGGCTTCGCTCAGGGCAGGCTCTGAACGTAGCGCAGCGCAGTGAAGGATCTGGGTCGCGATTTTGCGGACCCTCTCATTCGCGGGCCAGGTCCTTCGCTCCGCTCAGGATGACAAGCGTGTCGGGTGCCATGTCCACGCTCGCGTGGACATGCTTGACGCACGACAGACGCGCCTGGGTGAGCGCAGGCATGGTACGTCGCTACCCTCGTTTGATGGTTATGTTCAGTGTTTTGGCGAATGCCTGCACGTTGCGCTCGGGCAACGTTCCTGATAAGAGCATTGGCTGCCCGAAGGCATCATGCCACTCCAGGAGAACCTCTGCCTTTCGATACACATGGAAGTGAACCGCCAGTTCAGGTGCGACGTGATGCTCGGCCAGTTCAGCGAGCCTTGACAGATTCTCCGGCGTGGCGGGCACATGATAACAAACCGGTCTGGGCCACAGGATGGCGACGGCGACGTGACTCTGCTTAGGGATTCCGTTCGCACGAAAGAAATCAGAGAGGGACTTTGTCGGCGAACCACCTTCGAAATAAAGGACACACCCTTCCGGAAGGAGGGCGGCGAGCGCACGCAGGAGACATGGGAAATCTGTCTTGCCTTCGAGTTCCCAGAACGGCCGCGAGGTATCCAGCCGGATACCTCGTAATTCCTCTTTCGGAGTTGCACCAAGCAATCTGGCAAGCCATCCCATGTAGGTACTCCTGCGCAAGGTCTCTGAGCCCCGTCCTCTCGCTTCCGACAACTGCGCACAAGGAACACAAGGTGTTATCAAGCCGTGTTGTCCCTATACCAGCTTGTCTATGTTTCGCGCCACCTTCTGCACGGCTTCGATGATCTCGTCCATCTCTTTCCGCGAGCCGAGGAAGGGGATCTTGCTGTCCATCGAAAGCATGTCCCTCTGTGCCGGTTTCTCCCCATCCATCACAGGGAAGCGCAGCGATTGGCGGTACTTGTCGAGTCGCGCCTTGGGAAAGGCCGCCTGGAACGCCGAGGAATTCAGGTGCTCTTGCAGCATCTTTTCCTTGTGGCAGCCGTTGGAGTAGCGGCGTGCGCCGCCGCGCATCGGGATGTTCTCCGCCCGCAGGGCCTCGGCAAACCGCGAAGCCGGGACATTCTTGAACTGGGCCCGGTCGTAGTCCATCTCGAATTGCACTTGGGTGGGCCGTGTCCTGTCCGAGTAGCGCTTGCGGAGCGTCAGGCCCCGAATCTTCGCCAGGGCCTGCTCCACGTACCGGCCGTTCTCGAAACGCAAAGGGGCCTGATCTTTGAACCGCTTGAACTGTTCCGTCAGCACGGCCGCCTGGAACTCCGTCATCCGGTGGTTCGAGCCGGGGAAGGGGTAGCCACGTTCGCGCTTCTTCGGGTCCCGGCCGTTGTTGACGAACGCGCCACAGCGCCGCATGAATTCATCGTCGCTGCCGAGGATCGCGCCGCCCTCACCGCAGACGAGCGATTTGTACTCCTGGAAGCTGAGGCAGCCGGTCTTGCCGAACGCGCCGACTTTCTTGCCGCTGACCTCCGCGTAGACCGACTGGCAGGCATCCTCGATCACCGCGATATTGTGCTTCTTCGAAATGGCCATGATCTTCTCGATATCCACCGGCCAGCCCGCCAGATGTACGGGCAGGATCGCCTTGGTATACTCGGTAATGGCGGCGTCGATCAGATTGGCATCGATGGAGCCGGTGTCGGGATCGACATCCACGAAGACGGGTAGGGCGTGGAGATTGGTGATCGTGTTGATGGTCGCTATGAACGTATTGGGCGTCGTGATGACCTCATCGCCCGGCCCGACTCCCAGCACGCTGAGCGACGCGCTCAGGGCGGTCGTGCCCCCGTTGGTCAGGTAGCAGTAGGGCACACCCATTGCCTCGGCGAACATCTTCTCGAAATCGTACACCGCATGCCCCCGCAGGCAGCACCAATTGCGGCTCTTGAGCGCCTTGAGCAGGGCCGTTTCTTCGTTCTCATCGATAATGGGCCACGTCTGCGAGAACGGCTTGCTGCGGACAGGCGTGCCCCCTTTGAGGGCTAGCACATTCGCTTTGCCCGCAGCGCCGGCATACAGCGCTTTGGCTCCAGCAGCCAGAAAACCGATGCTGGCCAGACCGGCCGAGCCGGCCTTCACGAACGAACGGCGGGTGAGCGAGGGTTTCATCGTCGAGTTCCTCCAAACGGGATTGAGTTATGGGTGCGTGTCGGACTGGGTCGTGCTATCGTTGGCATCTTCCTGATCCTGACATGGAAAGGTTTTACATCACGGGTATTTTAGAGCTCTGTGTTTCAGAGGTCAACGGGCAAGATGGCTGCTGCTGTCACGTACTGGCATGCGGTATCTTCTGATGGTCCGGTTGTCTTTCGCCAGGGACTTCCGCTACTATGGCGAAGACTCATGCAAATGAAGAACGAAATATCGCAGGCTGCTGGGCTCCGTCCCGCTGTGTTTCTGGATCGGGACGGGACGTTAATTGAGGATCGTGGGCACTTGGCCGACGCTTCGGAAGTCGCGTTCTATCCGGATACTACTGGGGCGCTGCGGCGGCTTCAGGAGCATTTCCTGCTGTTCCTCGTTACCAACCAGTCTGGGGTGGCCCGCGGCCTGATCACCATGGAGGGCGTGAATTACGTGAATGCCCGGGTCATCTCGTACCTCGCGGAGCACGGTGTGACCATTGCGGACGTCTACGTCTGTCCTCATCAGCGATCCGACGGCTGTTCCTGCATCAAGCCCAACCCGCATTTTCTCTACAAAGCCGCCACAGAGCATGGCGTCGATCTGCGGCGCTCCTTCACCATCGGGGACCACCCGCACGATGTAGAACTCGCCCGCTCCGTAGGGGCACGCGGCGTGTACCTGCGAACCGGGCATGGAAGGAAGCATCTCGCTGAGTTGCCGCCGGACGAGATCGTTGTCGCCGGAATCGGAGAAGCAGCGGACTGGATTCTCCAGAACCTAAAGAGCTGACTTGAAGATCCTCAAGACCGCGGCTCCCTGGGTTTTGCCTTGCTTGACCAGGAGCAGGGCTTCGTTCGCCTGCTCCAGCGGGAACTCCTGGACCTGCGGCCGGACGGGGATCTCGGCCGCCAGCGGCAGAAACTCCCGGGCGTCCTGGCGCGTGACGTTGGCCGTGCTCTTGATTTCCTTCTCCCGCCACAGGTGCGTGGCGTAGTCCAGGTGCAGCAGGGCGTCCTTGTCCCGATCCTCTTTCCTGATCGCGTTGATGACGAGCCGGCCGCCCGGTTTCAGAAGCCGCAGCGCTTCGACGATGGGACCCCAGGTGGGGGTGAAGTCGATGGCGGCGTGGGGGCGCGCGGGTGGATCGTCGCCCGTGGCGCCCGCCCAGTCGGCTCCAAGCGTGCACGCCATTTCCTGATGCTGCGTCTGGCCGGGGCGGGTGAAGACGAAAACCCGGCACTTGGGGAACTTGTGCTTGACCACCTGGATCAGGATGTGGGCCGAGGCGCCGAAGCCGAAGAGGCCAAGGACTTGGCCGTCCTTGAGGTTCGTCAGTCGCAGAGCCCGGTAGCCGATCACGCCCGCGCACAGGAGCGGCGCCGCCGGAGCATCGGTGAATTGGCTGGGAATCGGATAGACGGACTCCTGGGGCGCCACGATGTACTCGGCATAGCCGCCATCGGCATCGCAGCCGGTCCCCCGAAACCGGACGCAGAGATTCTCCTGCCCGGTGCGGCAGAACTCGCACGTGCCGTCCGCCGCGTAGATCCAGGCGACGCCCGCGCGGTCACCCAGTTGGAAGCGATTCGCCTCTGGCCCTAAGGCGTCGATATGTCCGACGATCTGGTGCCCCGGGATGACCTGTTCGTTCGCCGCCAGCCGGCCCTCGGCCTCGTCGAGGTCGGTATGGCATACGCCGCACACGGTGATCTTCAGCCGGACCTCGGTGGCTTGCGGCTCGGGAGTAGGAACCTCGCGCAGTTCCAGCGGTCTGGTCTCGATCGGGCCTGTACGTGCCAGCACCATCGCTTTCATGGCCGGACCCTCCGGGTACGAAGCGTAGTCATCGTCCTCAGTCTGGTCGTCAGAGCAACTCATGTCAAGAGCAATGGAATCCCGACGCTCCCTCAAAACGCCGCCGGATTCCCTTGACGCTATATGCAGTAGTCGAGGACGGCGGACCGGTCCAATTTCCTCTCCTGGTCTACCAGATCGCGGAAGTTGGCGTTGTCATACACTTCTTCGACGGCCTCTTTGGCCCTCGTCCAGAGGCCAAAGAGGGAGCAGTGGTCTTTGATCGGGCAGCAGGGGCCGTTGCGGTCTCCGATACACTTCACCGGGTCCAGCGGGCCTTCGACTAAGCGAATGATCTCCCCCACGGAGATCGCGGCGGGATCCCGGGTGAGAAGATAGCCTCCCTGAATCCCTCGGCGCGATTGAATGAGCCCGGTGGGTCTCAGTTCGTTGAGGATGTTCTCGAGGAACCGCTGCGGTATGGCCTGATTGGCGGCGATCTGGCTGATGGCCACCGGTCCTTCGCCGTGGTGTTTGGCGAGTTCGAGGATGGCGCGTATCGCGTACTGGCATTTCTGCGATAAATTCACGTTCGGCTCCTGTCAACGTCCGGATTCCAGTCCATCATCCATGAGACAGTAGTTATTATCGCCTGTAATCTTCAGTAAGTCAATTGAGATTAAGTATTTTTCCAAAAAAACGCATCCCTAACCGATTACAGGATAACAACTTATGTGCAATGAACTACCTCGCAGCAAGCTGCGAGGTATCGAAACAATCGGCTTACGACTTCTACGCGGCAAGCCGCGGGGAATGAACCCGAATGATTCAAAATTTCTGTTTGTACCGGCATATTGACATAGCTCGTAATGTACACTAATATTATAGACATAGTAGTATATGTTTGCCATTCGAGAAGGAGAGCGTCATGGCAAGTATCTATGAAGATGTGGTCGCATCGGTAGGCAATACGCCTCTTGTGCGCGTCAACAAGTTGGTGCCCGGCGGGGTGATCCTGGCCAAGCTGGAAAGCCGCAATCCCCTGGCTTCGGTGAAGGACCGGATTGGGGTGGCCATGATCGATGCGGCCGAACGGGCCGGAAAGCTCAAGCCGGGTGGCATCGTCGTGGAGCCGACCAGCGGGAACACGGGTATCGCTCTGGCTTTTGTCTGCGCCGTGCGTGGATACCGCCTGATCTTGACCATGCCGGATTCGATGAGCCTGGAACGAAGGAAAGTGCTGAAGGCTCTCGGAGCGGAGCTGGTGCTGACTCCGGCCCCCGAAGGCATGAGGGGGGCCATAGAGAAGTCGTTCGAGATCGCGGGGGCGGAAAGGGGCGCCTTTGTCCCGCAACAGTTTGAGAATCCCGCCAACCCGGAAATTCACCGCCGGACGACCGCGGAGGAGATTTGGAGAGACACCGATGGCAAAGTGGACATCCTCATCTCCGGCGTGGGCACGGGCGGCACCATCACCGGGGTGGCCGAGGTCATCAAGTCGCGCAAGCCGAGCTTTAAGGCCATCGCGGTCGAGCCGGCGCAAAGCCCCGTCCTGACACAGGCCCTGGCCGGTCAGGAGATCAAGCCCGGGCCACACAAGATCCAGGGCATTGGTGCGGGATTCGTTCCGAAGGTGCTGAATCTCAAGATCGTGGATGAGGTCGTGCAGGTGGACCAGGATGAGGCGATCGATTATGCCCGCCGGGCCGCGAAAGAGGAGGGCCTCTTTGTGGGCATCTCCAGTGGGGCGGCGTTGCGTGCGGCGAGTGTCGTGGCCGCCCGGCCGGAGAACAAGGACAAGGTCATCGTGGCGATCATTCCCAGCTTCGGCGAGCGGTATCTGTCATCGGTGCTGTTCTCTCATATCACCGCCTGAGGCAGGGGAGCCTGTCCGCGGTGGGATCACAACGTGTGAAAGGTAAGGGGTAACGCGTGCAGATCAAGGTCAATGGAGCGCCGCAGGAGATCGAGGCAGGGCTCAGTATCGCGGGCCTGCTGGTGCGCAACCAGGTGGAGCAGCCCGACATGGTGAGCGTGCAGCTCAACGGCGAGTTTGTGCAACGCGATCGCGTCGCCGCCACGGGACTCAAGGACGGCGATGAGGTTGATTTTCTCTATTTCATGGGCGGGGGAAGGTGACCAATGTCCGGCTTTACCACCAGGGCGGTTCACACTCCGTTTCTCAAGAAAGATCCGCACGGTTCGCTGCACATGCCGGTCTACGAGTCGGTCTCCTTCGAGTTTGCGACGGCCGAAGAGACGGAAGAGGCCTTTCTGGGCCGACGGCCGCGTCACACCTATACGCGGATCACGAATCCGACGGTGGAGCATCTGGAGCAGAAGATCAAGCACATCACGGGTGCTGTGGGGGTCATCGCTGTCTCATCCGGCATGGCGTCGATTGCGAACACTATTCTCAGCATTGCCCGGCAGGGTGAGAACATTGTCACGACGAGGTTCGTCTTCGGCAACACCTATTCCCTGTTCGAACGCACGCTCCAGCCATGGGGTCTCGAAGCTCGCTACGCGGACTTCGCTCACCCGGAGACGATCGAACCACTGATCGACGCGAATACGCGGGCCCTTTTCTTTGAGACGATCACCAACCCGCAGCTTGAGGTGGCGGATATCCAGGCGCTCGCCGCTATCGCCCGCCGACACAAGATCCTGCTAATCGCCGATACGACGGTGACGCCGCTGTACTTCTTCAACAGCAAGGACTATGGTGTCGATGTCGAGGTGCTTTCCAGCACGAAATATGTCTCCGGCGGTGCCACGACGGTCGGCGGCATCATCATCGACAATGGGACCTACAACTGGACGCAAATCCCCAAGCTGGAGAAAGAAGCGAAGCAGTTCGGACCTTTCACTCTGCTGACGAAATTGAAGCGCGAAGTGTACCGCAACCTGGGCGCGTGCCTGGCGCCGCACAATGCGTACCTGCAAAGCCTCGGCCTCGAAACCCTGGCGCTGCGAGCGGACCGGTCCTGCCGGAACACGAGGATTCTGGCCGAATTCCTGAGCAGACATCCCAAGGTGAAGAAGGTGAACTACCCGGGATTGGAAAGTTCGCCGTACCACGACGTTGCCACCCGCCTCTTCGGCGAGCGCTGCGGCGCTCTGGTGACGTTTGAGCTGGCCTCCAAGAAGGAGTGCTTCGCCTTCCTCAATAGATTAAAGCTGTTGCGGCGGGCGACCAACCTCAATGACAACAAGACCCTGGCTTTGCACCCGGCCTCGACCATCTTCTGCGAGTATCCGGCGGATCTGAAACGTCAGATGGGCGTCCCCGAGACGCTGATCCGGCTCTCCGTGGGTATCGAAGACGTGGACGACCTCATCGCTGACATCACCCAGGCACTGGAGGACTGATGCCGCTCTCGGACGAACAACTCGAACGATTCAGCCGGCACATCATTCTGAAGGATGTCGGCGTCGAAGGGCAGGAGAGAATCCTGCAGGGGAAGGTCCTGATCGTCGGGGCGGGCGGACTCGGAGCGCCGGCTGCGCTTTACCTGGCCGCGGCGGGTGTCGGCACGATCGGGATTGTGGATGGCGACGCGGTCGACAGGACCAACTTGCAGCGCCAAGTGATCCACTTTACGCCTGACATCGGCAAGCCGAAGGTTGTCTCCGCCCAGGAGAAGATGCTCCAGATCAACCCGGCCGTGACGGTCCGGACCTACCACGAACGGCTCGTTGCCTACAACATTCTGGACATCATCCGCGCTTACGATTTCGTCATCGACGGGACCGACAATTTCCCCGCCAAGTTTCTGATCAACGACGCCTGCGTCCTGGCGCAGAAGGCCTTTTCGCACGGCGGCATCCTGCGCTTTGACGGACAGACGATGACCTACGTGCCGGGCAGCGCCTGCTATCGCTGCGTCTTTCTCCAGCCGCCACCGAGAAACGCAGTGCCGACTTGCTCACAGGCCGGGGTGCTGGGCGCCGTGGCCGGCATGTTGGGGACCATCCAGGCGGCGGAGGCGTTGAAATACCTGCTCGGCAAGGGACAGCTTCTGATCGACAGGCTTCTGATCTTCAACGCCTTCTCCATGGAGTTTCGAACCGCACGTTTCAAACGCAATCCCGCCTGTCCGATCTGCGGTTCGCATCCGACGATTACGGAGTTGCAGGATTACGAACAAGGTGTGTGTGATTTGAGAGAACGGCGATGAGACCGTAGGGTGGGTTCGGGTTCCCAAACGCATTGTTTCACGTTTGGGAGCCCTTCTTAACCCACGCGTGGACCCGCCGATACGCACGGAACGCGTGGGGTAAGACCCCACCCTACAAAGGGCGTGCGATCTGAGAAAACCGCGATGAAGATACCGAAAGACATTGTCGAGAAGATCTTTGCCCAGGGGCAGCGGGAAGCGCCGAATGAAGCCTGCGGCTATCTCGCCGGTGACGACGGCAGGGTGGTGAAAACTATCCCCTTGACCAACGCGGACCACAGCCCTGAGCATTTCTCGCTCGATCCCAAAGAGCAGTTTGCCGCCGTGCGGCAGCTTCGCGGGGAAGGCCTGCAGATCCTGGCCGTCTACCACACGCATCCCGCCACACCGGCGCGGCCCTCGGCGGAAGATATTCGTCTGGCCTACGACCCCAGCATCCTCTACGTAATTGCCTCGCTGCAGCAGGGCAAGCCGGATATCCGAGCTTTCCGCATCCGCCAAGGGGAGGTCACGAACGAAACACTCGTCGTCGAGGACAGGACCATGCTGGCCTATAGAATTCCCGAGACTTATGCCCGCGAAATAGACGATCTGGAGGCACTGGTCGACCGGTTTCGCGCCGGCACCGTGACGGAGGCGGAACTCAAAGCCCGCCGGGTCCCGTTCGGGGTTTACGAACAGCGCACCAAAGGCCACTTCATGATCCGGATTCGCTGCGCGGCCGGGATCGTTACACCCGGCCAGCTTCGCTGCGTCGCCAATCTGGCCTCCCAATTTGGGTCCGGGCGACTGCACATTACCACCCGGCAAGAGATTCAGATGCATGATGTGCCGCTGGAGAGTATCGTCCCGGTGATCCGGGAACTCTCGGCGGTCGGACTGGCCACCCGGGGCGGTGGTGGCAACACCGTACGCAACATCATCGCCTCGTGGGACTCCGGCATCGCCGTAGACGAAGTCTTCGACGTCACCCCGCACGCGGTCGAACTGACCTCGCGGCTGATCGCTCTGGGCGATTCCTGGCTCCTGCCGCGGAAATTCAAGATCGCGTTCTCCAATTCCGCCTCCGACAACGCCTTTGCCACCGCCAATGACGTGGGGTTCATTGCTGCTGTGAACGGGAACCGGCAGGGATTCCGCGTCTTTGTGGCGGGCGGCATGGGGAGGATGCCCCAGGCGGGCCAGTTGCTGCACGAGTTCGTTGCCGAGGACGAAGTCCTCCTCGTGGCGGAAGCGGTCAAGCGTCTGTTCTCGAAACGCGGCAACCGCAGAAACAAACACTCCGCCCGGTTGCGGTTTCTCTGGAATACCTTGGGAAGGCCGCATTTTCTGGAGGAATATCAGAGCCAGCGGACGGCCCTGGAAGCGGAACATCCCGCCCCCTTCGTGCCACCGGTATGGTCCGACACGGCCCACGCCCCGTCAGAACTCGTTGCGGCCGACGAAGCGCCCCCGGATTTCGATCTCTGGAAAGAACGGTATGTCACGACCCAGCGCCAAAGCGGACAGTACTCCATTCTCGTGCCGTTGCCGCTCGGAGATCTCCCCTCGGAGGAAGCGGCGCTTCTGGCCGACTCCCTGGCGCCCTTCGGCGACAACACCATCCGTTGCACGCCCGACCAGAATATCTCGCTGCGCAACATCCCCGACCGTTATCTGGGGAACATCTTCAAGCTGGTGTGCCAGGTATCCGCATCATGGAATTCCCCGAAGCTCGTTGCCAATGCCGTTGCCTGCGCCGGGGCCAGCACCTGCCAACTCGGCATCTGCCTTTCGCGCGGGGCGCTGAGCGCGACCCTCGACCGGCTGAAGGATTCGGACATTGACCTTGACGGCCTGGGCGATTTTCGTCTGCACTTTTCCGGTTGTTCCAATTCCTGCGGCAGGCATGGTCTCGCCCATCTGGGCTTTTTCGGAAAAGCGGGGCATCGCGGCCCGCACAGCTATCCGGCATACGTCATCGTGGCCGGCGCGACGATTGATGCGGTCCATGGTTCTGCCTTGGCACGCCGGATCGATGACATCAGCGCCCATGATGTGCCGCAGTTCGTGGCTGAATTCCTCCGTCATTACGCCGTCCGGAAGGAATCCTTTGCCTCTTTCCAGGACTATCTTGCGAAAGAAGGCGAGGCGCAAATCCGAGCCATCTGCGACCAGTATCGCCATGTCCCGACCCTCGAAGAGGACCCCAGCTACTATCGCGACTGGGGCGCCCAAGAACTGTTCTCGCTGGCCGGGCGGGGAACGGGGGAATGTGCCGCCGGGCTCTTCGATCTGATCGAGGTGGACTTGGCGAAAGTGCGAGCGGATCGGTCGACCTTCGAGACCGAGAACGATCCGGTCGTTCGCGCGGCTCTTCTGTACAGGTTGGTTGTGACGGCTGCCCGCGCGCTTCTCATCACCAGGGGAGTCGAGGCCGCTACCGACAATGATGTTTTGGATCGGTTCGAGCACAGTTTCGTGGACGCCGGAATCGTCGCGGAAGGTTCCCGGGCGGTGATCGGAGCGGCACGAAGCGGAGCCCAGACTCTGGTGGATATCAGCGACCGGGCTCTGGCGTTCTCTCAAGAGGTCGAGGATCTCTACCTGTCGATGGATGACACCCTGCAATTCCATCCGTCCGCGTCGCAGAAGGGCGGAGAAAACGGAAGAAAGGAGCCCACGAAGATCGACCTGGTCAGGGATTTGCGAGGCGTCGCCTGCCCGATGAATTTCGTCAAAACGAAAGTGGCTTTGTCACAATTGCGAACAGGCCAGGTTCTTCAGGTGCTTCTGGACGAGGGCGAGCCAATCGAAAACGTCCCGCGCTCCGTGGCCGCGGAGGGACATCACATTCTCGAACAGGCCCGGGTGGCGGAGCACTGGTCAGTGACCATTCGAAAGGCGTGAGCATGCAGGACAAACCGTATCGCAGCATCATCAAAGCCGTCTCGTACCGGCTGACCGGCACGCTGGCCACTATTCTGATCTCTTTTCTCATCAGCGGGAAAGTCAGAATCGCGCTCTCCATCGGCATTATCGAGTTGTTCAGCAAGATCGGTCTGTACTATCTGCACGAGCGGGCCTGGAATCGCATCCCGTTCGGTCGTGTCAAGGAAGAGCCGCCGGAGTATTCCATATGAGCAGCGATCTTCACCTGAGACTCCAAAGGGCTGTCGAGGGCCAAGATGCGGAAGGAACGGTCCGGGAGGCATTCCGTGGTCTTCCCGCCGACCGGTTGGTCCTGGCCTCGAGTTTGAGCATCGAGGACCAGGTCCTGACCCACCTTGTGTGTGCCGTCAGTGCCCAACCGCGGATCTTCACGCTCGACACGGGCCGGCTCTTTCCTGAGACCTACGAAACCATGGAACGCACCATGCAGCGCTATGGCTTCCGCTACGAGGTTCTCGCGCCGGATACACAGGAACTGGAAGAAATGGTCCGCACGCAGGGGCCCAACCTGTTCTACCGGAGTGTGGAGCTGCGCAAATTGTGCTGCGCGGTGCGCAAGATCCACCCGCTCCGGCGCGTTCTGGCCACGGCGGACGCTTGGCTGTGCGGCCTGCGCCGGGACCAGTCCGTGACGCGCCAGGCAGTTCACCAAATCGAGTGGGATGAGACGTTTGGCCTCTGCAAGATCAATCCGCTCGCCGATTGGACCGAGCGCCAGGTGTGGGAGTATATCCGGGAGAATAAGATCCCCTACAACGCCTTGCAGGATCAAGGATATCCGAGCATCGGCTGCGCTCCCTGTACTCGGGCGGTGAAACCGGGCGAAGACATCCGCGCCGGACGATGGTGGTGGGAGAGTCCGGAACACAAGGAATGCGGTCTGCACGTCAAAGACGGCAAGATCGTGGGCGGGAGGAGTGCCTAATGGATCATTTGGACAAACTCGAAGCTCAAAGCGTTTACATCCTGCGCGAGGCGTATCGCGAGTTCAAGCAGCCGGTGATGCTCTGGTCGATTGGCAAGGACAGCACCGTGCTGTTGTGGCTGACCCGCAAGGCCTTCTTCGGGCACGTACCGCTGCCGCTGATGCACATCGACACGCAGTACAAGATTCCGGCGATGATCGAGTACCGCGACCGACTGGCCAAGCAGTGGAAGCTCAACATGATCTTCGGCCGCAACGACGAGGCCCTGGCGGCCCGGTCCACGTTTCCGGACGGCCAGTGCACCCGCCTGCAATGCTGCGCGGCCCTCAAGAGCGAAGCCCTGAAACACACGCTCTCGGGCGAGTGGCCGCGCTGGGTTCTCGACCATGGGACCGGCCAATATGTCAAGACCACCGGCGGCGAGCCGTTCACCGGCGTGATCGTCGGCGCCCGGGCCGACGAGGAAGGCAGCCGCAGCAAGGAACGCTACTTCTCGCCGCGCGACCGGCACAGCGATTGGGACGTGTCGAACCAGCCGCCCGAGTTGTGGAACCAGTTCAAAACCGACTTCGCCCCAGGCACGCACGTGCGCATTCATCCGTTGCTGGATTGGACGGAACTGAACGTCTGGGAATACATCGAGCGGGAGAGCATCCCGATGGTGAGCCTGTATTTCGACCAGGGCACCGGGCAGCGTTACCGCTCCCTGGGCTGCTGGCCGTGCACCAAGCCGGTGCAATCGACTTCCAAGAACGTTCCCGAGATCATTGAGGAACTGCGCAGCGGCAAGTTCGCCAACATCGCCGAGCGCTCCGGTCGGGACCAGGACAAAGAAGACGGCTACGGCCTGGAGACCCTGCGCCGCGAAGGCTACATGTAACAACCAAGAGAGGGTAGACTCATGCGTAACATCACGACCTCAACGGAAGTCGCGGTCGATATACCGGCAGCCCCGCACCGTCTGTCTCTGGCACCGGCAGCCCCTTACATCCTGACCGGGCCGCGGTTGGAACTGGAGCTTCCGGCCCAAATTCGTCCTTGGCACGTGGGCCTCTGGCTGGCGCTGGTGACGGCCGGCGTGATGGCGGCGCTGGCGGACTCCCACTTCGGGTGGCTCCAATCGTGGTCGGATGTCGCGGCTCCTATTTCCCGGTCCTCGCTGGCGCTGCTGCTTCTGGCGCTGGGCTGCGAATTCATGGACGCCACCATTGGCATGGGGTATGGCACCACGCTGACGCCGATCCTGCTGGTGCTGGTTTATCCGGTGGGTATTGTGGTGCCGGCGGCAGGACGGTGCCCCTGTTTGTGCTGCTGCCGCTGGTGACCGGATCGCTCCTGAGCACGCCTTTGTCGGCGGTGACGCTCAACCACCTGCCGCAAACGCTGGTCAAAAAGCTGATGGCGCTCGCGATCCTGCTATTGGGGACGTATGCCTTGCGGCAAGGCAAGGGAATCTGATGCGGATTGATGAAGACTAATTGGTCACTGACGATTGTTGCTTGAAAATGGCAGATCTCAAATCAGAAATTGAAAATCACAAATCTGAAGTCCTTCGTGAGCAGATGGACATCGTGGTCATCGGCCACGTGGACCACGGCAAGAGCACGCTGGTGGGCCGGCTCCTGGCCGACACCGGGTCGCTGCCCGAAGGCAAGCTGGAACAGGTCAAGCAGGCGTGCCGCCGGAACGCCAAGCCGTTTGAATACGCCTTCCTGTTGGACGCGCTCAAGGATGAGCAGGCCCAGGGCATCACCATTGACTCCGCGCGGTGCTTCTTTCACACCGCCCAGCGCGAGTACATCATCATCGATGCGCCGGGGCACATCGAGTTCCTCAAGAATATGATCTCCGGGGCCGCCCGCGCGGAGGCAGGACTGCTGGTGATCGACGTGGCCGAGGGGGTGCGGGAGAACTCGCGCCGGCACGGCTACCTGATGAGCATGCTGGGCATCCGCCAGATCGCCGTGTGCGTCAACAAGATGGACCTGGTGGGCTATCGGCAGGAGGCTTTTGGGGCGGTCCGCGATGAGTATGCGCAGTTCCTGGCCAAGATCGGCCTGGAGCCGCTGGCCTTCATCCCGATCAGCGCCCGCGAGGGCGACAACGTGGCCCACCGCGCCCCAATTTCGGATTGCGGATTGCGGATTGCGGATTCGGGTCGCGAGGCTAATCCGCAATCCGCCATCAACAATCCGCAATTCGAGGGACCCGGACCCGTGGCCTCATCACGTATGCCCTGGTACACGGGGCCGACCATTCTCGATCTGCTGGACACGCTGCAAAAGGAGCCCGCGCCCGTGGACAAGCCCCTACGCCTGCCGGTCCAGGATGTTTACAAATTCACCGAGCAGGGGGACGATCGGCGCATCATCGCCGGCCGGATTGTCACGGGCCGGGTGCACGTGGGTGATGAGGTTGTCTTCCTGCCCAGTGCCAAACGGTCGCGCATCCAGAGTGTGGAAGCGTTCCCGTCCTCGGCACACCAAGAGGCTCAGGCGGGCGAAAGCACCGGCGTGACGCTCCAAACGCAGGTGTACGTCAAGCCGGGTGAACTGATGGTCAAGGCCAATGAGCCGCAACCGCGCTCGTCCACCAAGCTGGAAGCGAACCTCTTCTGGCTCAGTCCCAAACCGATGGTTATGGGCAAACGCTACAAGCTCAAGCTGCACGCCACCCGTGCGGCGGCATATCTGACCGCAGTGCACGCCGTCATCGACGCCTCCGATCTGACCACCGTCGCCAACCGTCGCCAGATCGAGCGGCACGATGTCGCCCACGTGACGCTGGAGACGCTCAAGCCGGTAGCGTGCGACCCGGCTCTCGAGATTCCCCAGACCGGCCGGTTCGTCATCATCGACGATTATGAAATCGCCGGCGGCGGTGTGATTCTGTCGGCCGAACAGGCTTCCAACACCCTCGTGCTCGAGCACGTGCGGCAGCGAAATCAAGCCTGGGTGCGCAGCCGCATCAGTCCCCAGGACCGCGCAGGGCGTCACGGCCAGCGGGCGGCGCTGGTGGTGATCTGCGGCCCGCAGGGGGGCGACATGGAGTCGCTGGGACGTGCGGCGGAGGAACACCTCCACCGCTCCGGACGCCTGGCCTATTACCTGGGGCTGAGCAATCAGTTGCTGGGCCTCAACGCGGACCTGAACGTCCTGGGCGGCCGCGAGGAATTCCTCCGTCGCCTGGGCGAGACCGCGCATTTGTTCACCGACGCCGGGCTGATTGTCATCACGACCATTGCCGACTTGGACGACTTCGAGCTCGAAACGCTGGACACGCTGAACCAGCCCGGGGAACTGGTCGTGGTCAACGTCGGCGAGGTCCAACTGAGTCGGCGCAAGCCCGATCTCCTTTTGGATCAGGCCGATCCGGATGCCCTGTCTGCCCTACACTCCTTGCTGCAGGAGAAACAATACATCCAGGACTACCAGATCTGAGATTCACGACTAGTAGGCTATCACATTTGAATTTGTGGATAGAGCCTCTTTAGCTTGATCCGGGCATCGGCGGTGGTGAAGCGCCAGTCCACGCCCTTTTGCCGCCGGTTACGCTGCTGGTCCCAAGCGGAGCATTCCACCCGCAGTTCTTCGATCCGAGCGATCCGCCGGTCCAAGCATTGCCCCGACAACACACTCAACTCAATCTCGGCGATGTTCAGCCAACTGCCGTGCTTGGGCGTGTGATGAATTTCCAGTCGCTGGGCCAACCGACGAGCCAAGGCCGGCTCGAACGCCTCGTACAGCGAAGCAATACTATGTGTGTTCAGATTGTCCATCACCAGGATCACCTTCTCGACCTGCGGGTAATCCACCTCCAACAGATGGCGAATCTGCTGAGCCCAATCCACCCGCGCCCGATGTTCTGTGACCGCCGTGCGACGCCATCCGCCCAGCGGCTCGGTGAACAAGAATACCTCGGCCACGCCGCAACGCTCATACTCCACATCGTACCGCTCGCCATGTCCCGGCGCGGCGGGCAGCGGTGGGCGAATCTCCGCCACCAGTTGTTTGCTCGTCTCGTCCATGCACACGACCGGCAACTTCGCGTCATACGGCCGACAGTACACATCCAGCACGTCTTCCATCGCCGCCACGAATTCCGCATTGTGCTCTGGCGGAATACACCAGCACTCCCGCAAATGGGGCTTCAGGACATTTTTTTTAGCGTCCGCCGGACCGTCTCATACGAAATACGGTCCACCACCTGCAACCTCACCAGCCGGTCGGCCAGCAGTTGCAGCGTCCAACGCTTGTGCCCTTCGGGCGGCGGGCCGCACCGTTCTGCGATCAAACGGGCTTCCCCCTTGCCGTCCAGCTTGGGCGCACGCGAAGGATGATTCTGCTTCTTACGATTCAACGCCGCCTCCCGTCCCTGCTCGACGAACCGTTCGCGAATCCCCGCCACGGTATTGGGGTGCACCGACAACGCCGCGCTGATCTGCGTGTCGTGCCATCCCGTACCGTCTGGCCCCTCGTCCGCCTGTAACAGCACATGGGCATGAAGAATTTTGCGGGCCGCGGCCTTACCGGCACTGACCAGACGCTGCAAATCCCTTCGTTCTTCACTTGTCAACCGA
>CAYHAJ010000366.1:0-32172 GCA_964354535.1 uncultured Pirellulales bacterium | reverse complement strand
CTTCGAAGCGGGCGATCACCTGGCGGGTATCCATGCCCAGCTTGATGATCTTGAGGGCCACCTTGCGCCGGATGGGCTCCTGCTGCTCGGCCATATAGACCACCGCCATGCCCCCTTCGCCGATCTTCTCCAGGAGCTTGTACCGCCCGATGGTGGTGCCGGGCCCCTCCGTGACCACGGGCTCGTTGGCAACGGAGCCATCACCAAGTACGGGCTTCTGCAGGAACTCACCGGCGTGGTCGTTGGCGGCCAGCAGCGCTTCCACGCGTTCTTTCATCAGTGGGTCATCGCGACAAACCTCATATAGATAGGCCGTGCGTTCCGGCCCCGGCTTTCGCTGCAGAGCGCCAGAGAATACCTCCTCAATTCGGTTGGGCTCGGTGACCATGCCTGTGCTCCATTGAACATCTTCTCTGTAGTACAATGCGTCGTACGGGGCGAGAATGACTCACGAAGAATAGAAAAATGACCCAGTGTTACAGGCGTGTCGTGTGATCACCCTTGCGAATCTCATCGAACAACCAGGCGCGGGCATAGGCCCAGTAACGGTCGGCGGTGGCCTTGGAGATGTTCAAGGCCTCGGCCGTCTGTTCCGCCGTCAGGCCGGCGAAGTACCGCAGTTCGACCAAGTCCGCCTTCAAGGGCTCTTGTTCGGATAGTCTCGTAAGGGCCTCATCCAGCGCCAGTAGATCGTCCGGGAGTTGATCCACCGGGATGTCCGCCTTGTCCATGTCGATGCGCTGGGCCTCGCCGCCGTGTTTGGTACGTCGCTTCCGCCGGGCCGTGTCGACGAGGATTCGCCGCATCGCCTCGGCGGCGGCCGCAAAGAAATGGCCCCGGTTCTCCCAGGTCTGCGGCTGCCCTGCCTCCGCAGGGCCGGGCTCCCCCACCAGACGGAGATAGGCTTCATGCACGAGGGCCGTTGCCTGGAGCGTCTGACCGGCGGGTTCATGGGACAATTTCTGGGCGGCGAGCAGACGCAATTCCTCATAGACCAACGGCAACAGTTCGTCCGTAGCTTTCGGGTCCCCCCGCTCGATGGCGTTCAAGATGCGTGTGACATCACTCATGCCGAATCCCCACCGTAGTACCTGGCGGCTGGAGCCATTCTGCCAGAAAGTGGATGGTTCTTCAAGCGCGGGGAGGGGCTACCGGAATAGGACCATGGGCCCTACCCCGGCTGCGTGCTGGGAGTGGTGGGCCGACGGGCCGGCGAACGCGGGGAATTCTCCTGCGCCTCGGGCGAGGCGAAGGACTCGAACCGCCCGAAGATCATCTTGCCGGCGGAGGTCTGCAGCGAGCTGGTCACACTCAGGAGAATCTCTTTGCCGATCTTGCTGCGCGCCCCTTCGACCACGATCATCGTACCATCGTCCAGATAGCCGATGCCCTGGTCGGCCTCTTCGCCGGGCTTGATCACCCGGACCCGCATCGTCTCTCCCGGCAGCGCCACGACCTTCAGGGAGTTGGCCAAGTCGTTGATATTCACCACGTCGACGCCGCGCACCTGGGCAACCTTCGTGAGGTTGTAGTCGGTTGTGGCCAGCCGGCCGTTGCGGACCTTCGTGAACAACAGCAGCTTCTGATCGACGCCCTTGGCTTCCTCGATCTCCGTGGCCGTGCTCTCGTCAATCTCCACGTCGACGACGGTACTGGCCTGCATCTTCTTGAGCACATCCAGACCACGACGGCCGCGGTTGCGCTTGAGCTTGTCCGCCGAATCGGCGATGAACTGCAACTCGTTCAGGACGAAGCGCGGCACGACCACCGGGGCGTCGAACAGTCGGCTTTCGCACAGGTCCGCGATGCGTCCATCCACGATAGCCGACGTATCCAGCACGAGCGGCCTGGATCCCTTCGTCTGCTTGGCAAACTCCACGTACGGGATGACGAAACGAAAATCGTCCTTCGTCCGCATGACAATGCTGATCGTGAAATAGCAGATGCAGATGCCCAGCATCCACTTGATCGCCAGCGTCGCCGGCTCCACCAGCGGGAGGCGATAGGTCTCCCCGATCATGTCCACGGCCTGGGCCAGCACGGCACTGATGAACATACCCACCAGCAGGCCGAAGAATACCCCGGCCAGGGCCGTGAGTTTGCGCTTCGGGGTTAGAACGTCCAGCAGCAGGAAGAAGGTGACCAGCCCCATGCCGCTGATGACCACCGCCCACCAGCTCGTCGAATTCTCGGCGTCCGTAAGGTCCTTGGAGGCGGCATTCACCACCAGCACCGAGATCATGACGATGATGAGGATCCCTCTGAAGAGCCACAGCAACATTGTGATGATCTCCCAATAATGACGGACCGATGACCTATGTGGCTTTATTATAGCTTTCGGCGATCCCGGCGGCAACGATTACCGCACCCGGCGGAAAAAGGGAAAAGCACGTCAGATAACAAAATGGGCCTCCCCAATAGGAGAGGCCCATGTGTGCTCTGCATATACTCGGACCTTATCCGAGGGCTGAGTTCATCCGCCGGAGGCCTGCCCCTCTTCGGGCTTGGGCTCGCCGGCGGGCTCCTGCGGCTGCGACTCGGCGGCTTTGGCCTGGGCCCGGCGCTGCAGCGCCTCTTTCACCCGGAGGGTATCGCCGCCGGCGTCGACCGCAGGCGCCGTCTGGTACTTCGGGGCCTTCTTGGGAGCGGCCGCCGGAGCCGCATGCTCTTCGGCGGGAGCAGCCGCCCACTGGACGCGCCGCAGGCTCAAGCCGATCTTGCGCGCTTCCGGATCGACCTTGAGGATCTTGACCTCAACGTCATCGCCCGGCTTGACCACGTCCTGCGGCTTGTCGATCTTGTGATCGGCCAGCTCGGAGATGTGGAGCAGGCCTTCCAGCTCCGGCTCCAGCTCGACAAAGGCGCCGAAGTTGGTGAGCTTGGCGATCTTGCCTTTGATGATCTGGCCGGGGATGTACTTCTCGGGAATCGCGTGAATCCACGGATCCTCGGTCATCTGCTTCATGCCCAGGGAAATCCGCTGCTTTTCCTGGTTCACCTCGAGCACGACGCACTTGACCTCCTGGCCCTTTTGCAGGGCTTCGCTCGGATGGCCGTACTTGCGGGTCCAGCTCAGGTCCGAGATGTGGATCATGCCGTCGATGCCCGGCTCGATCTCGACGAAGGCGCCGAAATTGGTCATGCTGCGGACATGAGCCGTGACGATGGTCCCCGGCGGATACTTCCGGGCCGCCAGTTCCCACGGGTTGGGCTCGATCTGCTTCATGCCCAGCGAGATTTCCTGCTTCTCTTTGTTGATGTTGAGCACGACGACCTCGATCTCGTCGTCGAGGTTGACCATCTCGCTCGGGTGCGACAGCCGGCGCGTCCAGCTCATCTCGCTGATGTGGACGAGACCTTCGATCCCGTCTTCCAGCCGGACGAAGACACCGTAGTTCATCACGTTGACGACCTTGCCCTTGACGCGCGAGCCCACGGGGTACTTGTTCTCGACGTTCTCCCACGGGCTGGCGCTCTTTTGCTTGAGGCCCAGCGAGATCTTCTCGTTTTGTTTATCCACGCCGATGACCACGCACTCGATCTCCTGGTCCAGGTTGACCACTTCCGACGGGTGCGAGATCCGGCCCCAACTCAGGTCGGAGATGTGCAGCAGGCCGTCCAGACCGCCGAGGTCCACGAACACACCAAAATCGGCGATGTTCTTGACGATGCCTTTGCGAAGCTGACCGACCTCGATCTCGTTGATGATCTTCTCTTTGCTCGCCTTGCGCTCCTCTTCGATGAGCTTGCGCCGCGAGACCACGATATTACGGTTCTCCACGTCGATCTTGAGGACTTTGCACTCGACCTCTTTGCCGATGAACCGGCTGATGTCGCCGGGTTTGCGAATATCGACTTGCGAAGCGGGCAGGAAGACCGGTACGCCGATGTCCACGAGCAAACCGCCCTTGATCCGGCGGATGACCTTGCCCGTAACGACGTCGCCTTCCTTCTTCGTGTTGATGATGTGCTCCCAGCCGCGGATCATGTCCGCTTTGCGCTTGCTCAGGAGAATCAAGCCGCTTTCCGAGTCCGTGTCTTCGAGCAGAACCTCGATCTCCCGGCCGGGCGCCGCATCTTCCGGGCTGTCGAATTCGCCCGCATCGACCACGCCCTCGCTCTTGAGGCCCACCTCGACAATCACATCGTTGCCGATCTGCGACACAATGGTGCCGCTGAGGATCGTGCCCGGCAGCCGGGAATCGACCTTGCGCTGGAGGACCTGTTCGAGGTATTGGGTCTCCCCATCCCCGAACATTTCGCCAATCTGCTCTTGCAGCTTCTCGTTGGACAATCCCAGCTTGTTGATAATGTTTCGATCTACCATAAACTTTCGTTCCCCTGTGGAGTTCTTCGTTCAGCCTGCCGACGCCCCACATACACACCGACAGGCCCATACAGCGTGTTGTTTAAACCCAATCGTTATCCAAACGCTAGCGCACCCGCCTACGCAACGGGCGCAAATTCTTTCACGTTACCGGCACACACGGCACGGGGCCTCATTGTCTTTCGTCGAATGCCTCCAGGTGCTTGACGAATTCGTCGATGACCCAGTTTGGCGTAGAGGCACCCGCCGTCACACCGGCAATACTCTTGCCGATCAGTATAGTTTTATCAAGCTCATCCCAATTCTGCAAGTGGAAGGTTTTGCTGTTGTGATTTTTGCACAACTCGGCCAGCCGACGGGTGTTCGCGCTGTGCAGGCCACCCAGGACAAACATCACCTCCACCTTCTGACACAGGGCAATGGCCGATTCCTGCCGCTTGATCGCCTCTTTGCACAGGGTGTTGATGACCTTCAATTCCCGGAAGCCTCCCCGCCCGATCGCGCCGAGCATCCGGCCGAAGTTTTCCGGGCTTTGGGTCGTCTGGCAGACGATCCCCAACTTGCCGTCGGGCGGTAGCCTAAGCAGGTCGTGTTCCTCCGCGACCACCATCACGTTTTTGACGCAGCCCATGACCCCTTGGACCTCGGGATGATTCTCCTCCCCGATAATCACCACCTCATAGCCTTCCTCTTCGAGCTGCTTGGCGATCTGCTGGACGCGCTTGACCAGCACACAGGTCGCATCGACGATCTGCAGCCCTTTGTCCCGAAGCCGGTCCAATTCGCGGGGCGCGACACCATGCGAACGGATCAGAACCGTGCCCGAGTCAATCTCGTCCACCGAGGCCACGGTGTGCAAGCCGGTACTGGCCAGCCGTTCCACCATGTCTTCGTTGTGAATGATCGGCCCGAGACAATATACCTGCGCCTGGCCCTTGGCTTGCGTCAGGACCTTCTCTGCGGTATGAATGGCGTTCCGCACGCCCGGGCAAAATCCGCACTTCTCGGCAACCAATACCTGCATAACCACTCTATCTCTCCACCATGACTCGTGTTCTACGGCCTTCGTCCCCTGCCGCGAACGCGGTGATTGTAGATCGGACCCCCATAGAAATCCACCAGAAATCCGGCTGGGTCCAATTGAGGGGATGCGATAAGGCAATGGCCGTCAAGCCGAATGCCATGGCCAAACTTGTTTGACCAAGCCTATTCCATGATTTCAGCGGGTGGCAGCGGCAAACGCCGCTTGCCGATGGCTCGCTCGATACATAAAGCGAGCGCCGGTCCAGGAATCCGTACCTGGTACCGGCGCTCGTGATTACTCTCCAAGGCAGCGCTGCCTCAGAACGTTATTCGAGGGGCACGGTCAGGAACTGCGAGATGTCGCCACGCTTGACCAAGAGGAGCACTTTACCACGTTTGCGGGATTGCCTGACCGCCGCGGTGAACTCCTCGACGGAGGAGATTCCCTTCCCATTGACAGAGAGAATCAGATCGCCCGGCCGAATCCCTTTCTCCGCGGCGGGGCTGCCCGGCGTCACCGCGGAGACGATGACCCCTTCGCCCAGCTTGTACTGGAATCGGTCGGCGAGCTCGCGCGTCAGATCCTCGACCTCGAGCCCCAACACTTGTTCCGGCTCCTCGGCGGGCTGCTCTTTCGCCGCCGTGGTGGTCGGCCGTTCGCCGAGACGGATGGTCAGTTCGAGCGACTTTCCCTCGCGGGAGAGGTCGAGCCGGACCTTGCTCCCGGGCGACAGCAGCGCGACCACGTTGCGGAAGGCCTCGTACGATGCGACTTTCTTGCCGTCGATGGCCAGGATCACGTCCTGCACCTTGAGGCCCGCCCGCTCGGCAGGCGAACCCTTCTCGACCATCGCGACCACGATGCCGGCGGCCTCCTTGAGACCCAGCCCCTCAGCCGTATCAGCGTCGATATCCTGGCCGAACAGGCCCAGGTAGCCCCGGCTGACCTTGCCACTCTTCTTCAGTTGCTCGGCAATGTTCTTCGCCATGTTGATGGGAATGGCGAAGCCGATTCCCATGTAGCCGCCGCTCTCGCTGACGATCGCCGTGTTGATGCCGATCACCTCGCCGTCGAGATTGATCAGGGGCCCACCCGAGTTGCCCGGATTGATCGCCGCGTCCGTCTGAATGAAATCCTCATACTGGGCGATGCGATTCTCGAGATTGCGTCCGATCGCGCTGATGACCCCCACGGTCACGGTCTCGCTCAGACCGAACGGATTGCCGATGGCAATGACCCAATCGCCGATTTCCATCTTCGTCGAATCGCCCATGGGCAGCACGGGGAAGTTGTCGCCCTCGATCTTGATCACCGCCACTTCCGAATCGGGGTCGGTGCCGACCAGCTTGGCGTTGGTGAAGGTCCGGCCGTCCTTCAACTCCACCGTGATCTTGTCCACGTCGCCGACCACGTGGTTGTTGGTCAGGATGTACCCGTCTTGGCTAATGATAAAGCCGGAGCCTTGCCCCTGCTGGCGGAACTTGCGCGGTGCGCGTTGGCGCGGCCCGCGGTCACTGCGGTCGCCGAAGAACCGGCGGAGAAAGTCGTCAGGGAACTGGCCGTACGGGTCATTGAATCCGGGCCCGCCGCCAAAGCCGAGGGCTGGTCCCGAGATGGTCTTTTCCACCTTGATCGACACTACCGCGGGCGTCGCCGTCTTCGCGGCCGCTGAGAACGCTTTGGACAATTCCCGGGCCGCCTCCGTACGGTTCTGGGCCCACCCCAGGGACGGGAGCCATAGAAGGCCGATAACCAGAAGCGAGACGACCCGCGCCCGGTTGGCGCGACATCCACCGGCACAGTACTGCGTCATGGTATACCTCCTGTTAAATCGTTTCTCCACCATCATTTACCGTCTGAAAGATCTCCCGAGGCAGATTGCTGCCCCCCTGTGGTCCCGGGCCCCCGGCCCGGCAACCTCCGCCCTATTATACGTTCCCTTCCCGTCCCAGGTTCGTCCCCAGGACAGATCCACGGGGCGTCACTACACACCCATCGCCGTGTCCTCGAATGGTCGGCACTGATCCTTGAGGCGGTTCCTCGTCCCTTGACTTCGGCGCTGGAGATACGTCCGGATGACGACGGCGGTGTAGTGCTCGACGGGCAGGGTCAGGGCCTCCTCCAGCGTGACCCAGACGTACTCCTCGGCCTCGTCGTTGAGCCGCACGTCCGTCCCCGCGGTCCGGCAGACATAATCGAAGAAGATAAAATGGCTCGGCTTCCAGAAGCGCTCCTCGTAGAGAAACTCCTGGAAACAGACGAACTCGATATCGTGGATGTCCAGATTCGTCTCTTCCTTGATCTCGCGCCGCAGGGCGTCTTCCATCCGCTCGCCCAGCTCGATGTGCCCGCCCGGCACGACCCACTTGCCGCGCCATTTGTGCGAGCTCATGAGAAACAGCTTGCCCTCGGCATTGAAGATCAACGCCCCCACCGTCGGCTCCGGATATTGCTGCTCAGCCATTTTCTCTTTCGCGCCCTGATCGCAAGTGACACCACCAGGGACATCGGCTCCTTTGCGACATAGCATAGGGGATCGGCTCCCGGCGTCAAGGGTGCTTCGTCAACCGTCGTGGCCTCCCGGCGAGAACAGTTCTCATTCCCCCTTTCCCTGAGGAAAACGGCCCCGGCAATTGCTCTCCTTCCTCCGTGCGGCGGTTCCGGCGCGAGGGTATCCTCCGCGGCGTGGACCATCGTACGTCGGCAGGGCTTTGACGAGGTGGTCTCATGGCAAAGGCAATCTCCCCGGAAGACTTCACTACAACTCGATCAAATGCGCCGTCGAGAGCGAACGATAGCCGCTATGCGCCACGCAGGACCCAGATCATGAAGGGGCTCGTCTCCGGCTCGAAGGAGGCGCAGGAATAGTCTCCATACAGATGGACCGGGACGAAGCCCGCCGCCTCCGCCAGCAACTGGAATTCATGGTAAGCGTAAAGGCGGAAGTGGAGATTCACCGCCATCGTCGCAACAATGCCTCCGCCGTAGTCCCGAACTTCGTAGAATTGGGTGCCCAGGACACACCCGGATGTAGCGTCGTAGTTCTCCACGGCGGACAGCGCGAGCAGGCGGCCCTCCGGCAGCGGGAAATCGCCCAGCTTGCGTTTCCGGCCGGTCACCCATTTCAAGCACGCTGGCGGATTGTGCAGTGTGCAGAGGAATCGACCGGTCGGCGACAGGTGGGCGCGAATAGCCTGGAGGGCCTGCCGCTGCTCGGTCGGGTCGGTAATCTCGGCGAACGAGTGAAAAGGAATGAAGATCAGCGCAAACTGCCGGCCCAAGGCCAGGCGGCACATATCCGCGCAGATCAGCTCGGCCGACAAATTCTCGTCGCGCAGCTTCTCGCGAAACACCTCCAGCATGGCGGCGGAACTGTCCACGCAGGTCAGGTCGATGCCGGCGCGCAGCAAAGGAAGGGACACCCGTCCCGTGCCAGCCGTCAATTCCAAGACCGGACCGTCCGCTTTTCGTGCTTCCTTCAGAAGGAAAGGAATATCGAATTCCCACTGCACGTACGTGTCGTACAGATGGGCAATGCGGTCATAATCCAGGGCCGGCATGTTCGCTCCTGATGAGCCCGTCGTTGATCCGCGCGTAGAGGAACTGGTCCATGACCCGGCCCTCTTTGAAGACGCTCGCCCGCAGGTGGCCTTCGCGTTGAAAGCCAGCCTTCTCCAGGACCCGCGCGGACGCCTGATTACCCGCGAAGACACTCGCATAGATGCGGTGGACCTCGAAGTTCTCGAAGGCCCAGGCCGTCAGGCGCCGGACCGCGTCGGTCATGATCCCCCGGCCCCAGAACGGCTCGCCCAGCCAGTAGCCCAGCTCGGCGGTGAAGCGGTGGATGTCCGCCCCGAACTCCAGGCCGATTCCTCCGATGGCCTCCTCGTCCGTGGCAATCGCAAAGGTGGTCCGCAGATTCAGTGTCGCCACGGCCGCGAGAAACGCCTGGGCATCCGCTTCCGTGTAAGGATACGGGAACCGGTCCCGTAGCCACTTCGCGACCCTGCGGTTATTCGCGTACCGGACGAGGCTATAAGCGTCCCCCTCCACCCAGTCCCGAATTCTGTATTCTCCGAAGTCAATTCTCACGGGTCCCCTCTACTTCGGTCCGAGTCGTTCATTGCGTGTGAGCAGGCGGACGACTTCCGCCACGCGCTTACGCCGGGTCTCGTCGTGCTTGGCGACGCTGACCCAATAGATGAACTGCCTGCGATAGCTCGGGGCCAGCTTCTCGAAATTCTCCCGGGCCTGCGCGTTTTCCGCCAGCGCCGCCGTCAACTCCGGCGGGACCACGGTCACATCCTCGCGCTCGGCGGCCTTCTCCCATTGGCCGTTGGCCTTGGCTTCCCGAACCTTGGCCAGACCTGCCTCGGCCATCCGGCCCTCTTTGGTCAGCCGGGCCACCCGCTTTTTGTTCCGCTCGGACCAGATGCTGTTCTTGCGGCGCGGCGAGAACCGAATCGTGTGCTTCTCGCCGTCAATCCGCTTGAGAATCCCGTCGATCCACCCGAAGCACAGCGCCTCCTCCAGGGCCTCAAGGTAGGTCAGGCCGGGCTTGCCCACGTGCTTCTTGTAGAAGACCAGCCACATCTCCGGCGCCGTGGCGTGATTCTCTGCCAGCCAGGCCCGCCAATCCTCCCGGCCCTTGAAACACTGCCCCCGGGATGCCTCCTTCATCGCTGACCTTCCGTTGCCCCCTGGGGCGCAGGCAACGCGGGTTTGGGGTGACTGGGCCAGTAGAGCGCCGCGACACTAAGAACCGGTGCGAGGATCATCAGCAAGACCAGAACCACATCCAGGCCCTCCAACTCGATGCCTCGCGAGGTCACCACCAAAACCGTCAGCCCGATGAGGGCCACATTCACAATAACTGCTGCCGTTTTCATGGTACGCCCTGTCATCCCTTTCCCCTTTCTGGCGACTTGTCCTCGGCCAGTTCCTTGAGACCGTCGAGCGGTGACTTGCCCGGCGGCCGGCCCACCAGATGAATCACCTTGAGCAACGCCTTGAGAAACCACGGCAAGCCGGCGTGCGAGAAATTGACTTCGTGAAGGACCTTCGTACCTTCTTCGATCGCCCGCAACACGTACGTCTCGTCCACGTACTCGTCGGTGCCAACCGCCGCTTCACCCGAGAACCGCAGGGTCAGACTTTGCTCCGGCTTGCAGGCGATCACCTCGCAATCCAACTCCCGCGCGGGTCCACTGCCAAAGTGCATGGTGGCCTTGCAGCGCAGCCCAGCGCGCAGCACGTCCTCTCCCGCCTCGCAAGACACACAATGAGGATTCCAATCGCTCATCCGACACGGGTCACCGAGGATCGCCCAAATCTGCTCGGGCGCCGCATTCACATGAGCTCGTTCCCGTACGATCATCTCAGCCTTCCTGTTTCGCCGTTCGCGCCAACTGGAGGAATCCCAGGGCAAAGAGAAATCCGCCCAGCAATTGCGGTACCCACATGACCTGGTACAACCGCGAACCCGCCACGCCCTCCATCCTGCCTGTCTGTGTCAGCGCCAGAATCGTAAGGTAAAGAATCTCCATCAGCACGAGGATGGCAGCGCCGAACAGGACGGACATCGCACCGTCCGCCCGCGTCGCAGAAAGATCACCCCACCGGCCAAGACCATGCTCCAGATCGCCAGGTACCCCAATTGACTGATCAGGATATGCAGCATTCCGGCCACCCTCATAAAAACTTCTCGATCACAATCTCATCGATGTAACGGCCGCCGATCTTGGCGTGTTTCACCGCGGTCCCAACCACGCGGAAACCGCATTTCCTGTAGGCCTGCAAGGCCCCCGGATTATCGCCGCGCACATAAGTAAATATCTTCTCATACCCTTTTTGTCGAGCCACAGCCAAGGTGGTCTCGGACAATTGCCTGCCGAGGCCCTGTCGGCGGTGGTCCAGATCTACGTACGTGGCGATCACTCCCACGTGATCAAAGGCATGGGTGTATGTCGCAAAGGGCTCCACCGTCTGAAAGCCAACTACCGCGTGGCTCTGTCGACTCTCCGCCACGTGAAAGATCCCTCGCGCCGGAAAGCTCGCGATAAAACCCCGTTCCGCCTCCGGCGACAACGGCCCTTCGAGTACGGTATACCCTCCGACGGCGATGATCGGGTTGAGAATGCCAACGATGGCTTCGGCATCATCGGGGCACACGTCTCGGATAATCACGTCCATCGGGGGTCCATCCTAATCGCAGTCGCACGGGCACAGACGAACACGGACGTACACGGACAGACTCGTCCGTGAGAGTCCGTGGGCGTCCGTGTTCGGTTGCTTTCATTTGGCCGGCTCCAGCAGGCCCAGCTTCCAGGGGATGGCGCCGTAAGCCTTGCCCTGGCGATCCTTGTCCACGACCCCTTGGAAGAGGAAGCACAGGCTCGCTGGGTCCACTTCCAGTTTCGCGTCGCTGCCAATTCGCAGAAGCTCACCGTGACTGACCACATCCGTCCATCTTTGACCGGTCGGCTTGACGTTCTGCATCGACGCGAACGCGTTGTTCTTGTCGGCTGCGAGCGGGAGCCATGAGCCGTCGAGCTTGTCTGCGACATACGCCTTGTAGTACCGCCAGCCGTGGCCGTTCTGGGCCTCGATGAGCGTCAGGTACTGGTCGAGACCTTTCAGCCGGTAGGTGTGACTGGCTTCGAAAATGTCGGCCGTCAACGCGACCACGGGCGTAGACCAGCCTCTGGGAAATTCCGCCAGCGGGGTCTCGGTCCGCCACATCTTGCCGTCGAGGGACGTGAAGAACAGGTGCGCCTTCGACTCATCACAGATCACCCAGAAATCGAGCCAGCCCGTGATATTGTCCGGTTTCGAGCGGAACATGGGCTGGAGCTTCGTCCACGAATTCGGGTCGCCGATCTCCGTCGTGGTCGAGAACGCGGGTCGGTACGGCGGCGGTCCCCACGCCTCGTCCGAGGCTTGGCAGATCAGGTACCACCTCTTCTGCGGCGAGAAGTAGAACACCTGCGGGGCACAGAAGTACCCCGGATGGCACGCAAGAATATGCCGCGGCGCCGCGTTCGCCTCGCGGAACTCGCGGAAGCTCGAATGGACAATCGCATGGGTCCGCTGGGGCCCCCGGACCGTGCAGAACAGGTGCCATTTGTCCCCGTCCCGCACGAGCGAAGGGTCCTTCACGGAAATAAACTCCAAAGCATCCACCGCCCGCGCCTCCAGCACCGGCGTACCATAAGTCCACCGAAACTCCCCGACCGAAATCCCCGGCGCACGCTCCGCCGTGGCCATCGCCAAGCCAACCATCATCACCAAACCAACGCTGCTCATAGCCCTGCCCTTTCCATTCACAAATCAAACGGCATTGTATCTCACACAAAGCCGCAGAGCTACCAAGTTCAGATTACCCAGCCAGTCGTCTTCTGAACCGCAGGAAGCACCAAGGACACGAGAGATAGAGAACACAGGCGGCGGTCGCCCACACCGGCGACTGATGGACCCCGGAAGGCACACTCGGCAGCTGCCTGACTCTTGCTTATCACTCATCACTTTTCACTTGTCGCTTATGGCCTGCCGCCCTGCCGTTGACGATTCGCGTTTTCGGCTTTACAGCCCGCCATCTCTGGGGGATAATCAACAGCGGATTGGATGCCCGCAACCTCCCCAGGAGGAGCGAGAGGCGAAAGGCACGTTGAAGACTGTCGAGGGCGGGAAAATGCAGTGGGCTCTTGCAGTTCGATAGAGAACAGTCGCGCCGAGTGATACCCGTCGATGTCTGGCAGGCCTGCGCGACGAAGATACATGGGAGCAAGTATGACCAAGAAGAGAGAATCCGGAAGCCAAATAGACATAGAGATCGCCGACGCACGAAACGAGATTAGGACTGACAAATTGGATATGAGCTTTGGGGAGTTGGCGAATCTGTACGAAAACAAGGAACTCGTTATCCGGCCCGAATACCAACGCCTCTTCAGGTGGAGTGTCACCCAAAAGGCAAGGTTCATCGAGTCGATCCTCTTGGGGTTCCCAACACCTGCGATATTTGTCGCGGAAGACGACAAAGGCATATGGGAACTGGTTGATGGACTGCAGAGAGTCTCGACAGTCCTTGAGTTCATGGGAGTTCTCAAGGATGCCGCAGGGAAAACATGCCCCGCTTCGACACTTGTTGGGACTGGTCGCAGACCAAGACTCCCTTCGCTGGAGGGTCTTCAGTTTAAAGGCCTTCCCTTGCAGGCACGCCTCGCAATCAAACGAGCTGGCTGTCGGGTGGAAGTAATCAAGACCGGCAGTAAGCCCACGATGAAATACGAAGTCTTCGAACGACTCAACACGGGCGGTTCTGTTTTGACCGAGCAGGAGGTGAGGAACTGTATCTTCCGCGCTACAAACCCTGAATTCCTCGACTGGATCGATTCCTTGGCTGAGTTCCCATCTTTCAAGGATGGTCTTTGCCTTTCAGAACTCCAGCAAAATACAATGTATGACCGTGGCCTTGTTCTCCGATATCTGGCCATGAAGAATGCATATCAGGAGTTTGACCATGACGTGGAGCCGTTCATTACGGACTATGTACGACAAGTTCTCGAGAAAGAAAGGACCTTTGACACCGCCACAGAGGAGGCTATTTTCAAGGCCGCATTCAAGCACATTGATCTGGCAATGGGTGAGGACGCGTGGAGACATTGTCGCGATGGTCAACACAAGGGAGGTTTCTCTGTATACGTTTTCGAGTCAGTTTCTGTCGGTGTAGCGGTCAACCTCGACAATATCCAGAAGTCGAGCAAACAGCAAGTGCAGGAACGGATTGTCTCATTCAAACAGGACAGGAAATTCACCGACAATACCGGCGCGGGTGCCAACACCAAAGCGAAATTGCACAACAGAATCAACTTTGCACTTTCCTATTTTGCCAAATGACGAAGATGCAGGATGACATACAGTCGCAAATTGCAGAGAATCTCGACCGCCGTAGGCTCGAAATCACCAATCTTCGGCGCATTGTCTTGAACCATGTCGGGAAACCCTTAGAGAGCACGGTTGTTCGTATGTGCGTGCCCATGGTCTATGCGCATTGGGAAGGATACGTCAAAGAGGCGTGCCAACTCTACCTTGAACACATCGAGGCCTCGGTCGCCAAAGCGGGGCAACTCCAGCCGGCTCTCCTCGGATACCTTTGGACGCCCAAGTTGAAACCAATCATGGGGGGATTGAGCTTTGAACGACGAAAGACCATCGCGGAATGCGCGTTGATCGATGTCGTCGGCCCTATCCAGTTCGGTGATGCCGAGAAGGCGATCAACACGCAATCGAATCTGAACTTCTCTGCCCTGGAGGGAATTGCCAAGGATCTATGTCTGGATGTTGGCAGCCTGGCATCGTGGAAACGTCACTTGGACGCGCTCGTTCACATGCGAAACAACATTGCCCATGGATCCAGTCCGCGAACGCTAAGCCGCTCCGATTTTGAAGAACACGCTGAAGCTGTAACGACATTAATGCAGGGATTTGAAGGCGTGTTGCTCGACTCTATACGAAACGTGAGCTTCTGTCGCCCTCGCTCAAAGCCCAGGCGCATACCGCCCGCAAACGCGGCGATGGGTGGAAAAAGATGATCGGCGCTCACATCGACCAAGCTATTGCGACTATGGCAATCAGACAGTGTGTTGGCGAACTACGCGCAGGCGGGACAACTCCGGATCAACATACAGAGCTTGTTGAGAAGATTCCGCCTGGGCCTTCTCGAAGATGAGCTCCGAGGAAGAGAACAGGCCGGAGCTTTCTGCTTTCAGCCTTCTGGCGGCCATGCGGCAGTACTCCCTATCGATTTCGACGCCGACACTGTTGCGCCCGTTCTTGAGGGCGGCGACCATCGTCGTGCCCGAGCCACAGAAGGGATCGAGCACGGTGTCACCGGTAAAGGAGAACATGCGAACCAGTCGCGTGGCAAGCTCCAGCGGAAACGGAGCGGGGTGATTCCGCGTGGACGCGCCGGTGATGTTCCATATCTGTTGGAACCACTGGTCAAAGTCCTTCTTATCGATCTTGCTCTCCCGGCGTTGACCGTTCGTAGGCTGGCGATATCCGCCGGGCTTCCTCTGCATCAGGATGAACTCGATGTCATTCTTGATGATCGCGTTCGGCTCGTACGGTTTGCCGAGAAACTTGGAGCCGTTCGAGACCTCGTAGGAAGCGTTGGCAATTTTGTGCCAGATGATGGGATTGAGGTTGTCGAATCCGATCTTGCGGCAACGCACGGCGATGTCCGCATGGAGGGGAAACACAAGGTGACGCCCGAACCGCCGTCTCGACACGCAAACATCACCTACTACGCAGACGAGACGCCCACCCGGTGCGAGGACGCGAAAGGCATGTCGCCACACCTTGTCCAGCTCATCGAGGAATGTCTCGTAATCGTCGATGTGGCCGAGCTGGTCATCATGCTCGTTGTATCGCTTGAGATTCCAGTATGGCGGTGACGTGACCGCAAGATGCACACTCTCGGCGGGGAGAAAGGACAAATCTCTTGCGTCGCCATTTATGAGTCTGTGATTGGTGACATTCATATTCATTAGGTAGACATCACCAGATGCCCGATAAGGGCTCTGGCAAACCTCTCTACGGATAAGTCCTGGGCAGGCGTTACGTAATTGCCGTTCTCGCCGGTTGAAGGTTCAGACATGAGGAAGGCGGATGACGTGTAGTGCCTCTCCAAGACAAGCTTGCGACAGAACAGTTCGTACCGTCGTGCGTAGGACGAACCCACAAACTCGGGGAATACCTTGAAGTGGGGCTCATTCACACGTACCGGGCGAGTAGAGGCGGGACTGTCCTCGAGCATGAAGAAATAGCCGAGGAATGGCTGTGGACTCGTCACATAGGCACCTTCTCTGTATGCGGTCCACAGGTCCAATGCGCTGCCCATTGCCTCTTCGGTTCTGTTATTGAAATTGTTGCCGAACGACGGCCCCACCTGCGACTTGGCTTCAATCGCAGCAATGAGCGTGCCATCCTTCACCACGACCACGTCCCACTCCTTCGTGGGACGGAAGAATCCAGGGAGTTCAAGGGTTCTCTCGCAGAAGAGGCACTCTCGCGCAACCCCCGCATCACAGATGAGGTCTGTGAACAGCCTGATGAAACCAGCCATCTGCGCGCCGCCCGTGACGGCACCCCTTAGACCCTGGTCGAGCTTACCCGTCTGCTGTTGTCTCGTGCGTTGAGTCGAGCGGGTCGTCCAATAGTGTGCCACCGCTTCGCGCGTGCGTTTATCGAGGTTCTGTAGAGTCCTATTCTCCTGCATGGGTGGGATTATACCAAGTTCTCCCCCGCTATCCAGACTCTGGGAGAATTATGAGCGTCAAGCGTGCCAACGGCACACAACCATGCTGGAGGCCCAAAGCGGCAGACTTACAGCATCTCTTCGAGGATTTCCGCGGCGTCCCGAACGAGCTTGGGGCAGATCGTGCGGAAGAGCCCCTCTTTCGTGGCGCGCTGGGCGCCCTGGGGCGTGCTGATGTCGCAGCCGAGCAGCTCTTTGCAGACGACCGTGTGGTTGCGTTGCTGGAACCTGGCGGCGAACTCGCGGATGGCGGTGTAAACGCTCTCGCGGCCGTCCCGCTGGTCGCAGTTGAGTCCGGCGTGTCTAAGGCCAAGGACCATGAAGGCCCCCGTCACCGCCCCGCAGGTCTGGGCCAGCCGCATTCCGCCGGCAAAGCCGGAAGCCAGCTTGATCCCCTGCTCGCGCGGCAGGCCGACCGCTGGGCCGTAGGTCCCCACCATCGCCTGCGAGCACGCCGCTCCCCGACAGAAACAATCCACCGCCTCATCCACCTTACTCATGTCAGATCTCCCATGCCAGGGTCTTCGATAGTTCCTGTTGAGGGGACTATTCTACGCGCAGACTCCCCCCTGTGTCTACTGGCGCACGGCTGAGCGATTCTGCACGCGAAGCGGAGGCGGTGGCGCCATCAGGTTTGGGCGGCTTGCGTCTCTTGGTTCTTGGCTTTCCTTACGGCAAAGACGGATAAGAGGATGCCCAGCTCATACAGGCCATAGAGGGGCACCAGCAGGGCCAGCATGGAGAGCGGGTCCGGGGAGGGCGTGGCCACCGCCGCCACGACCGCCATGCCGAGAATGACGTATTTGCGATGGCGGCGCAGGGTGGGGATGGCGACGACGCCCGTGCGGACCAGAATGAGCACGGCAATCGGCGTCTGGAACGCAAGCCCGAAGACCAGCATCATGAGGGTAATGAAGGAAATGTACTTCTGCAGCGTCCATTGCGAGGCGACGCCCACCACGTCCCCGAAGCCGAGGAAGAACGCCAAAGTCGCGCGCGCGATGACGAACAGGAACAGCAACGCGCCGATGACAAATAAGGCGGCGGAGAAAGGCACCGCTTTATAGACGTACTGACGCTCCTTGGGATACAGGCCGGCGGCAATGAACATCCAGATCTGATAGAAGACCCAGGGAGCGGTCAGGATCAGGCCGGAGATCAACGAGATCTTCATGTAGGCCAGGAAGGCCTCCGCCACGCCCAGCACTTGCAGACGCTGGCCCAGCGGCAGAGGCTCGTCTCCCGCTACTTTCTGCTTCTGCCGGACCCAGGACTTGATCGCCTCGGTAGCCACGGCGTGGAGAAACACCACGCGTTTTGGATCCAGATCGGCGGCGACATTGGGGTCGGAGGCGAGCCGGTTTTGCAGGGTTGAGAAGATCGCGTCGACGAGAGCGAGGGTCTCGGCCTCCATGCGCGGCCCTTCTTGCTGTTGGAGACGTTTGAGGATCGTCGTATTGTACGGCCACTCGATAGCGCGGAGAATCTGCTTGCCAAAGATAAGACTGACGACCGCTCCCAGAGCCAGACCCAGGAGGGCGAGAATCAACCGGGCGCGCAGCTCCTCCAAGTGGTCGCCCAGGGACATAACACAGTTCTCGGGGTCAAGGCTTCGTTTGATCCTGGCCATTGGCGTAGCTGATCCAAGGAAATAGAGGGGCGCTCAGGCTTTCGGGTTCGCGTCGTCCAGGCCGGACGCCTGCTTCGCATCGTTCACGACGTCGCCCTGGATCTTCTTGACATCCTCCACCACATCGTTGGTGGACTCCTTGGCCTCGTTGATGCCCTTCTTGAATTCGGTCAGGCTCTTGCCCACGCTGCGGGCAAGATCGGGCAACCGCTTGCCAAAAATCAGCAGGGCGATGACGAGGATGACCAGCCACTCGATGTGTCCAGGCATGCTGAAGAATGCCAACGTGTTCTGCATAGAGTCAACCATCATGTTCTCCTTGAGGCGGTCGCGTCTCGAAACACCAATAGACTAACCCTTTTGGTTTCAACCGGGATTTTTGTGGCCCCCGCTGCTTGACGTCTTCGCGGCGTCCTCACAACGTGTTTGTGCGAGGATGTAGTATAGCGGCCTTTCGACAGCCCGTCAACAGAATATTATGACGTGTGCTTCCCTCTGTGCTCACCACGCCTGGGCGCCCCCAGGGCACAAGTGACCGGGCCCACAAGTCGCCCCCGCCGGCCTCTCGCTCTGTCTGCCGAAGGCATTTGGCGGCAGCCCCGCATCAGCACAACTGCTTGTGTCATAAGTATTTACGACTCAGACACCGCATTTTCGCTTGCATCGCCGCACCCGTCTATGCTATAATACCCGCATAACAGAAGTTGATAGAAGTAGAGGGTTCTGGGGGGTAGAAAAAAATGATTATGGCACGATTTTATCAGGAGCTTTGGCTGCCTTTCGTGTTCAACAAGCGGCGCATCCTCGTGTTGGCCATCGCCAGCTATCTGGCTCTGTGCTGAGTCCCCCAGGTCCCGCCACCACCCAAAACCGGAAATCCGTGGATGAGAGGGACGTTGTCCTGGTCCTATATTGTCCACCAAGTCACCGCGTCGGAGTCGTCCACAGAGTCCGCTGTCGTCCCGGCGCTTGCCCGCCCTGCCCCTGGCTCATATAATGCTCCGCTTCGCGGCTCGGCCGTTGGGCCTGCCGTATCGTGGCACGGGCATCTTGCCCACGCTACTTGAACGTTGATTTTGCGACGGGGCGTCGATGAGCACACAGATCATGGAACAACTGAAGCTGTTGAGCCGGGGCACGGTCGAGATCTTCACGCAGGCGGAACTCGCCCAGCGGCTGACCGAAGCCGCCCAGGCCGGCCGGCAGATGCGAGTCAAGCTCGGCCTAGACCCGACCAGCCCGGACATCCATCTTGGCCACACCGTTGTGCTGCGCAAGATGCGGCAGTTCCAGGACCTCGGCCACAAGGCCGTCCTCATCATTGGCGACTACACCGCCCGCATCGGCGACCCGACCGGCCAGAACACCACCCGCCCCATGCTCACCCCCGAGCAGATCGAGCGTAACGCCAAAACTTATTTCGAGCAGGCCGGCAAGATCCTCGACACCGACCCTGCCAAGCTCGAAGTCCGCCACAACAGCGAATGGCTCGCGGACCTGCGCCTCGCGGACACGATCCGGCTGGCCGCCACGATGACCGTCGCCCGTATGCTGGAGCGCGACACCTTCGAGATCCGCTACAAACGCGGTGATCCCATCGGCACGCACGAGTTCCTCTATCCGCTGATGCAGGGCTACGACTCGGTCATGGTCCGCAGCGATGTCGAGCTTGGTGGCACCGACCAGACCTTCAACAACCTCGTCGGCCGGGACCTCCAGCGGGTCAACAACCAGCCGCCCCAGATCGTCATCACGACGCCCATCCTCGTCGGCCTCGACGGCAAGGAGAAGATGAGCAAGTCCAAGGGCAACTACGTCGGCGTCACGGACACCCCCGCCGACATGTTCGGCAAGATCATGTCCATCTCCGACGCCATGATGGAGAACTACTACACGCTCCTGACCGCCCTGCCCGTCGAGCAGATCGCCGAGCGGACCGATCCCAACAAGACGCATCCCAAGCAGGCCAAAGTCCTGCTCGGCAAAACGATCGTCGCTCAATTCCACGGCCAAGACGCCGCCGAGGCCGCCGCCGCCGAATTCGACAAGATTTTCGCCCAGGGGCAACTGCCCGAGGATATGCCGGAGTGCTCCGTGCCCGGCGCGTCGATCCTGCTGAAGAACCTCCTGACCGCCTGCAAGCTGGTCGAGACGAGCGGCGAAGCCAAGCGCATGGCCCAGCAAGGCGGCGTCAGCATCGACGGCCAGAAAGCCACCGACGCCAACGTCGCGATCACGCCCCGCGACGGCATGGTCGTCCAGGTCGGCAAACGCCGCTTCGCCAGGCTGCGCGTGAAATAGGCCGTCCCAACCTGTCCCCTCTTCTCATGGCATCAAGTCATAGCAGACCAGACGCTGCATGTAGCGCAGGTACAGCCTGCCGTTGGCGACGACCGGTAAGGTCCACGCCGGATCGGTCACTTCTCCCAGGGCCGCCTTGAACTCGGCGACCTTCTCGAACTTGTCCGGATCGGGCTTGATAAGGAATAGATTCCCTTTGATGTCCATGCACAACAGATGGCTGTCGACATAGATAGTCGTACCCCAGCCGATGGCATTGGTACTCCATCTCTCCCGGCCGGTTTCCAACTCGACGCACTTGAATTGGCCCTCGTTCTGGTCGCTCTGGCCGGAGTAGCTATAGAGGAACCCATCGACAACGACGGGGTCGGAGTGGTGAGAGGCGAGGACTTTGCTCCGCCACAGCGGCTGAACCTGGTTGTTCTGGACCTTGAGCGCCTGACACCCGGTCTTGTAGCCGGAGGTGATGAAGACGGTGGTTCCGACAACAGTCGGCGTTGTGGCGTTGACGTTGTAGGAGGTCTTCCAAGGCATCGTCCAGCGCACGGCCCCATCCGCAGGATTCAGACACGCCAAGCCCGTACCGTAGAAGGCCAGCAGGCTGACGGCCGGTTCCCCTTTCAGGAGCGCGAGTGCGGCGTAGCCGGCCGGACCCTCCATCGACTTCCAGATCAGCCGTCCTGACATCTTGTCATAGGCCACGACGAGAGCCCGCCCTCCTCCCTGCACAAACACCTTGTCCTCGTAAACGAGCGGTGAACTCGAGTGTCCCCACGTGGGCTCTTTGCCGCCCACGTCTTCCACGTCCTGCTTCCACAGGAGTTCCCCGTCGAGCAATCGCCAGCACGCCAGATCGCCTCCTCGTCCGAAGGTATAGACACGGTCCTGATCGACAAAGGGCGTGGCGCGAGAGCCGGGTCCGCGGCTGCTGCCGGTCTTCGCGGCATGAGATTTGTGCCAGATCAAGGCGCCCATGCCAGCATCCAAACAAAAGACCAAGTCATTGCCTGCGTCCCTCCCCGGTACAACCAACCGGTTACCGCAGACCACCGGCGCGGACCACGTGGCCGTGTGCATCCCCTGGCACAGAAAGCTCACCTCCCACCGCTTCGGCAGACCGCCGGACCAATCTTTGCGAATCCCCGTAACAGGACTCTTTCCTTCGGCGGTCGGCCCGCGCCAGCAGGGCCAGTCGGCCGGGCCTGGCTCGACCGGTGGGGGCGTCTGCATCGCCGGGGGAATGGCTTGCCTCGAGCCCGTCAGACGTTCGCCGCCGTGCACCGCGCGCCAACCCAGCCAAGCCGCCAGGAGCGCCGCCGCGATAACGACGATCCCGGAACTGACGATCAGGCGTTTTCGTTTCATGCCTTAGCTAATCTGCGTGAATCTCTCTTCTTCGGGTCCTTGCTCTCGAACACAAGACGCTGCGCGCTGTCCCCGCAAACAACCAGCGCGGGAACCGGATTTCTCATACCACGGATCATAGCACGGCACACAAGGAATGGGAAGTGGGCAGATGTGACACACAGAGTTCCGCGCCCGTGGCGCACGGGGGGAAGGCCCTGGAGATGGAGAGAATTGACACAACAAGATCAGGTCGGCGAAGGCCCGCAGACCTCGCATCCTACGAGGTCTGCGGGCCATACAGCTACCGCAACCTGCCGGGATACCCCCCCACTTCCCGGATCGGCCGGTCCAGATGGGCTTGGCCACCAACTCCCGCACGCGGTTAACTGGTTTCCGCGTACGTGCTCATGCCCTGGAAATCCACGGCCACCACCGGCTCGTTTCCAATGACCCAGGCATCATGACCCGGCGGGATCAGGCACACATCGCCCGCATGACAGTCGAATTCCGTCCCATCATCCATGCGAACCCGGAGCACGCCCGACAGGAAATACTGGAAATGGGCGGCCTCGCAACTGTCCGTCTTGGCGATGGGCTGAACCGATTCCGACCAGCGCCAGCCGGGTTCGAGTTTGACCTTGCCTACAATGACCCCGCCGATTCTCACCAGTTCCAGCCGGCCACGCGGGAATTCGCGTACCTCATCGGCGTGCTCGAAGTTCTTCACTTCACTCTTTTCCAAAACCTCTGCAATCTGTTGTGCGCTCATAGTTCCACCTCAAGAGCACCGCCCCTGCGCGGCGCACATCACTCTACAAAACCGCAACAACTCGGTCGTTCCACTAATTTTGAATACGTTGGCCCAAGTCACGCCGTTCATAGGGGAATTACGCCGGGCGCCATACCTGCACTGCAAAGCCGCACCCTCTTGTTTTTCTGACAAGAAGCGCCGAAAGAAGAGAAGACATGAGAGCCGAGAAGAACGAAAGAAGACGAAAAAGGGACGGAGCCTACGGACCTGCCTCGCTTGCTTCCTCTTTTCTTTCGCCTTTTTTCGTTTCTTTCGGCTATGGTGGTTTTTGGCTGCGGCCGAAGGCCGCGCTGGGCTCGCGTAGGCATGTGGACGCAGAGAAACGGGGAGCCCCACCGAACAACTGGCGGCTGTTTCTCGCCAAGACGCCAAGATCGCAAAGTGTAGGGAATAGACCCAGTCCCGCAGGGTGTGCCATGCACATCTTTCCGGATGCCGGGAAAGAACGCTCGCCACGCGGAAGCGGTGCGATTGCAGCAGTTGGCAGTGGAGTCCCTTCGCTAAAGCTTGACTTAGTGCCTGACCCCAGAATCCCCCCTATCGTCGGTCGCCGGGAAGTAGCTTCATTGCCTCAGCAATCCGTATCTCTGTCGTATTGGGGTCACAGAGCGCGAATAGCGACGACAAGTTCTGGCCGGCAAGGACGGAATACAGTGCAGCGCAGGTCTCGTCCTGACTGAAACCTTTCGCACTCAACACCGACCATGCCTCGGTCCACCTCTGAAAGAAACCCGTTGTGATGTCGGGACCAAATCGTTTCGGAAGGTAGGTCTCTATCAAGAACCGGACATTCCTCGGCTCCCGAGTCCCGTCCCTGGGAGTACCGGCCAACGTGTCGAAGAACCAATCCGTGTTTGGCCGACGCGAAAACTGCCCCACTTGTGGCCCATGAAGCGCGTCCATCGCCAGCGACATGAGCAGGTCGGCGAAGGCCTCCGCCAATTCCCCCTCTTGGCCCCCCGGGCCGATAAGGCGTCCCTCTACGGTGAAATGCTCCAACTCCATGCGGTGGCCGATCTCATGGAAACAGCAAGACTGCCACCCAATCGGGGCTGGATTGTTCGGGTGCCAACTGAGAAATCCGTGCTGAAACAACTCCTGTCCCTCAGCGCTCGCCCAGACGCCAACCGGCTCGATGTAGAAGTTTCGCGCCTGGGTCACGGGAGGAGTTCTGCCAAGCCATTTGACGTATACGCCGTAAGCCGCCTCCAAGCGGTCCGCGAAGGCAACGGCCTTGCCGGGCGCACCAGCAGGGGCATGAACGGTGACATGAGCGGTGGTGATGGTCTCGAACTGATACTGATAGAGTGGGTCATCCAGGCTCCCCTGCAGGTACTTCTTCCCTCCGTATGGCCCCAAGTCCCAGTCGATGGCGAAGAGGCTCGAACTGGGTACGGAGCGGTCCGTCTGGAGACCAGGATTCTGATGTCGGTCAAAGGTGGTGGACCAGAGGACTGTCCCCCGAGCAGAGTCACGGACCTCAACGGGGATTTTTAGGGGCGATTGGGTCGAGAAGTACCAGAATACATGGTTGCCATGCACATCGACAGGATCGAAGAGGAACTGGGTGAGGTTAATGGGGCTGGGACTGAGTATTCTGAGATTCGCGGTCAAGGGTCCCCCAACCACAAGGGCGCCAGAGGGACTCTCCGTCAAGTCAACCCCTTGAGGAGAGAACTCATATCGCCAATCCTGTACGTCCCCGAAGTACAACCAGGAAAACCAGTTGAAGAAGTCAAGATTTGTGTAGACCTCCACCTTGCCCGTTGCCCGAAAGGAAATATGACCGGCCGGTCTGCCCACATCCAAAGACGGGAACGTGAAGACCCATTCAATGGGTCCTGGTCTGTCACGAGGGTCTCGCCCATCGAATTGGATCGGTTTGAGTGTGAGCGCGTTAGCACGGCAGTCAATATCCGCCGAGAACCCTTGGCAATGAAGTACAAGAAAGTAGCCTTCTCGACCTTCGGTGGGTTTGCTGACAAGGAACAGGGTTATCGGCTCCGCGACGTCTGCCGCAATCCGGCATACGCCGTCCTTCGTGGTGCCGATCATAGGCATCAAGCAGTTCGGGACCAGAGAAGACGGCGCGGCGTATATCTCGTCTACTTCAGCCGGACGCTCCGAGCGATCGAAGAAACGCAAAAGACATGACCTGTTGGGGGCGGGTTCGAGCACGATGCGCGTATCGTTTTCTATGACGAAGTCTTTGACGATGAACAAGCCGGCGCCGCTGGCCGGGCTGCGGTGCGCGGCGCCGCCGCCGGCTACGATCGTCCAGTCTCCGCAAGGCACGCGGAAGGTGCAGGTGCCGTCGGCACTTGTCCGGGAGAACCCATCCCCGTGCGGGTAGACAAGCGGCCAGTCCTTGGAGTAGAGCTTGACGGTTGTGCCCGCGAGGGGCTTGTGGTGCTCATCAAGGACCACAACTTCGAGACGGACAAAACGGAATTCGTCAGTTCCACCGCAAAGAATAGACGATGCCGAGCTCAGAAGAAGAAAGACGAATATCCGGTTCATGGTCCTTGGATCCTTCTGCCGAACTACGTCCCATATGGTTCCACATAGGACGCCCGGCCTGCTTCAATCTGAATCGGTTATGGTCTCGTTGGAAACATGCGGAATGTGAAGAGTGAATGCCTGACCCCCTATTCGGCCAGATATCGGCTATCGCCCTACACTACTGAGAGACCGGGTCCGCAACAATGGATCCAGGATTGTGATACAGGAAACCTACCTCCGCCTCGGTCAGTGCCCTCCCATAGATCTGAACTTCGTCGAGTTGGCCGTCGAAGGGGAGGAGCCCTCCACATATGGCCCCATGCAATCCACCAATAACCAGATTCGTGTTGCTCAGGTCGCCTGCACCGATTACCCCGGCTGCCCTCTGTTGCCCATCCACGTAGAGTCTCGACAAACCGCCCCGGGAAACAGAGACACCAACATGGTGCCAGTAGCCGTCGGGGATTACGGTATTGATCGTCGTTTGCACGTACCCGTTGGGGGTTCCCCCCAACCCGGTCTCCAGGCGCAATGCACCCTGGCCGACAGCACCAAAGTCCAAGAGCCAACCGCGCTCCCAGCAATAGCCTCCTTGGGAGATGATTCCAGCCTGCTGGAAAGAGCTCGGTTTGATCCACACGCTGACGCTGAAATCTCCGCTGGCGAGATCAGGACCGATGGCTCTGATTCGGTCCGCCACCCCGTCAAACCTGAGAGCACGCCCGGAGACTCCCTCAGTAGATCGCTCCATTGTACTTACATTGAGCTGGCCCAGAATGCCGCTTCGCGTGTCTATTACGGTGGTGTCCATTCGACTATCATCCAGGGGGAAGCGGGCGAGAAGGGAAGAACTGCCCGGCACGATGGTCAATCTTGCGACGCTACTGGTTTGGGCCCCCTTGGGGTTTGACACAATCACCGAGTATTCGACCGTGCCTGAGCGTGGCATCGCCTGTACTAACAGGGTGGAACTGGTTGCTCCGACAATGCTCACTCGATTCGAGAACCACTGATAGCTCAGAGGTTCCGTACCGGTGGCGAGTACCGATAGAAGCACGTAGTCGCCGCCAAACGCGCTCTGGGAGATAGGTTGCTCGATCAGAATGGGCGGGCCGAGCAATGACAGTCGTGCAGGTTCACTTTCGACCTGTACGTGTCCATTCGAGACCTCAACGGAATACATCCCGACCGAGGATGGCTGACAGTTCGCCAGAACGAGAACGGCCCGGGTCTCGCCAGGCAGAGGCTGTCCATTCTTCTTCCATTGGTAGGTCAGATTCGTCCCGGCCACCGTGATTGCGAATCGGGCGGTGCCCCCTGGACTCACGGCCTGGCTCAGGGGGGCCTCTTTGATGGCGACCAACTCCTGCCTGGCGTTCTCCACACGGGGCTCCGACACGTTGAACTCAGAAAGGAGGAAAAGCCAGGTCAGATTCTCTCCTGCCAGCGCCGAGTACAGCGCGGCGAAGGCCTCCGCTTCATTGAAACCCCGCGGATAGAGGGCCGAGCAGGCGCTTGCCCACGAGCGGAAAAACTGTGCCGTGATTCCCTGTCCGTACCGCCGCGGCAGATAGTCCTGGACAATGAAACGGACGTTGTCCGGGTGATGGGTGATGCCTCTGGCGAGGTTGTCGAAGAAAATGCGAGCTTCCGACTCGAACCAGGGCGCGGCAAATGCCCGCCCGTGCAACGCTGCCAGCGCGTCCAAGGCCAGTAACGACGCCATCGCTTCGTTGCGAACGCCGTTCGAATTGCTGAAGTTGCAGTTGTAGGGCGCGAACAGATCGCCCTCAAAACGGTGCCCGATCTCATGGAGCGCACAGACTTCCCACAGGACTGCGGAAGGTTCTTTTGGGTCCCAGAAGGTAAAGCCGCTGTACCAGAGTTCCTGCCCCTGCGAACCTGCGACCCCCGCATATACTGCACCACGGGGAACGACGAAGAAGTTATCTTCCTCGCCCAAGACGGCAGGGCGTTGGCCGACCACGTTTGTCCAATAGGCGTACGCCGTCTCGAAGCGCTGCAGCAGGCCATCGGCTTTATCACCCATCCAGTCGGGCAGATGTAGCGCGAAATTCGAACTCAAGCGGGTGGTAAAGGGATAGCGGAATTGCGCATCTGCCAAAGACCCCTGAATCACCTGCAGCCCCCCATACGGTCCCAGATCCCATTCGAGGCGGAAGCGCGCCGATGCGGGCAAGGGCTGATTGACGGAGAACTCAAGGTGGTCGTTTACCACGTCGAACGTCTTGCTGTAGACGACGGTTCCCGAAGCCGGATTGGTGATGACAATCGGGTTCCTGAATGGCTTGGTCCCTGAGTAGAATCGGAGCTCGTTGCCGAAGCTGTCCCTCGCCGGGCCGAGCAGGAAGAGATTCTCGGCTGTGTCAAACACGCTGGGACAAGAATGGAAACTGCGCGTCAGTGGGCCCCCGGCGGTTATTGTGGCATCGGTCTGATTCCTCAAGTCAATGCCCCGGTAGTTGAACCAGTAATTGACTGTGTCACCCCGCTTGGCGTCCGGCAGGGAGATGATATGACAGAACTTCAGATACTGCGCGGACACATACACATCCGCGGCGCCTGTCAGCGCAAAATCCGTATGCCCCCAGTACCGAGGAAGGTCCAACTCGGGAAAGCAAAGGGACCAGGTGATGGTCCCAGGCGAGGTGGAATTCGTGGGAGCACGTCCATCCAAGTGTACGCGCCTGAGATTGAGTTTGCTGGCCCGGATCGTCGGGTTCGTTCGGGGATCAAGGTGATCGGCGAAGACGAAGTAGCCATCGTGGGCGGGCGAGGGACCCAGGGTCAGAAAGCAGGCCAGCGTTTCCTCCGCGCCAACCTCAATTTCGCATTGCCCCTTCTGCTCGGGTCGCCAACTTGTGCGACCGATGACGGGCATCATGCAATTGGGAACCAAGGCAGAGGGGGCCATGTAGATGTCCCATGCATCCGACAACTCGTTATGGCGATTGTAGAACTGCAACAATACTTGGCGAGTTGGCTTGAGTATCACCGTGCGGTTGCTCGGAACGGCCAGCGGGGCCACCAGGAATAAGCCCCGGCCGCTCCACCAGTCGGTGTAAGGCGAGCCGCCACCGGCCACGATGGTCCACGCGCCCCGGCAAAGGCGCAGACGGCAGATCCCGTTGGCGTCGGTGTAAGCAAACCCACTGGGCAAGCTGAGCGGCCAGTCTTGCGAGTAGGCTCTAAGCTGGGCATTGGCGACGGGCTGATTCGTGAGTCCGAGCACCTGGAAGGAAATGTCGAAGAAATCAAATTCCTCGAGGCCAGCGAACGCTGGGCACGCCCCCAGCGACAACAGCACACAGGCCGCTGCCGCGGCATTTTGAAAGCGTGATTTCAATTTGGCGCAAGTGCCGAAGCCCCGTTGCCCTTTCCGTATCAATTTCACATGGGAACCACAGACAGCCATCTATTCTCTCCTTCCGTAATCCCATTTCTCTCTCGGCCCTTGGACTTCTCCGGCCATCCCGCTTGTTTTGGCCTCACCACATCCGTCCAGCCCACAAAGGGCTTTGACCATTCGTCGCAGCTTCAATCAGGGGTGTTTACCTGGAGAGGATTATAGCGAATGTGCGCGGAGCAAGCAAGCAGAAAGGGACAAGTGACAGGTGAGAAGTGGAAAGCAAGAGCACGGTTGCCGGCCGGGATTAGTGCTACCTGCCCTCGCTCAGAAGAGATCTGGATTCCTGCCTTCGCAGGAATGACAAGCTTGTGCCCTACACCTTATCTCGTGTCACTTATCGCCTGCCGCCGCTCGCGGCTGGGCGTTTTTCTCCAGCCATTGGACCGCCGCCGAGATGCGAGGGTAAATGTTTCCGCGCCAGCCGTGGCCGCCGGCGTACTCATTGAATTGCACCTTGGCGCCTTCGGCGGTCAGCAGGCGGCAGGCTTCCTGGGCCATCGCCAGCGGGCAGATCTTGTCCTGGGGACTGTGCTCGATGTAATAGGCGTGGCCGTGGGCCGGGGCGAGAGGACCGAGTTTGTCCGGCTTGAAGACACTCATGGCGATGTAGGAGCCGACGACGGGACTGTCTTTCTGCAACGAAATCGCATACCCGGCCGGACCGCTCGACGACCAACTCATCGTGAAGATCCGCAGCGGGTTAATTTTGTAGTGCCCGCGGACGGTTTTGATGATCTCGTCGACAAGCCGCTCTGTGGTGCATTTGACATAGGGGAGTCCATCGTTCTGAGTGGGCCACACGATCCCCCGCTGAGGCGACCACTTCACCGCGATGGGTTGGGCGACGATGTAGTTACCGCCGAGTGAGTTCTTGTAGACGCGTTTGACGAAGGCGAGCGAATCCGCCTTGCCGTCCCCGCCCGCCAGGACAATGATCAGGCCATACCCCTCCGGCGGGGTCTCCTTCGCCACCGGCCCGATGAGGAAATAGCTCAGGTTCGGGTCCCCCGCCAGAGACAACTGCTTGCTGGGGATGTCCGCGACATCGCTCTGGGCCGACGCCGGAACCGCCCACCCCAACACCAATGCCATAAACAAGAAATGAACCCGCGCGATTCTCGCCATGCTACACCTCCTTCTCTAAGACCGTCAATGCCGGTCGAGTCTGCCCGCGGGCAACCATCCCCAAGAGCCGTTGAAGTCTCTTCGGCGGGGGCACTCCGGTAGGGTCGGCTCAGAGCGATTTCTTCAAGAATTCGACTTCTTCCCGAAGCATCGCTATATCCGTATCCGTGACGCTTACTGTCGGCGGCCCGAACTGCGCCACGTCCTTGATGACGAACTCGTGTGGCAACGGCACGTCGACTCGCCAGGATGCCTGAGTCACGGTGAGTGTACGCTTCTGCATCGCCTCATTGTAAGTCGGAATCGCCTGGTCCTGTAACCAGCGGAACCTTGAGACTCTGAGTTTGGGGAAATCTGTGACGACTTCGTCGACGGCTGACGTGAGATCTGAATGGCCATGCCTGACGAAACATGCGAGTGCACTACTCAAGATATTGGGGTCTGCTTCGAATGCCCGCATGTTGAGGAACACAGCACGGCGCAGGAGACTCCGGCGGACCTCGGTCCGCTCGGATTCCGGGACCACTTGCAGCTTGTCTCGGTGCTCCCACAGAGCTTGTTCCAGCCGGTCCGCCACGTGCCGGTCGAGCGCAGCACGTTGCGTGGCCGCCGTCCGTTCGACCGCCTGCAAGGACTTCTGCGCTTCCGCAAGATCAGCCCTGAGCTGTGTCGCTTCCTGCTGGCTCACCGATGCCTCCTGCAATTGTTTGACTCTCGCCTTGGCGTTCTCAAGCTCTTGGCGCAGTTGCACCACCTTCTCTTCACTTCCCTGGGCCTTCTTCAGGTGTTCATTCTCCTGCTGCGCCACCTGGAGTCGGCTCCGCAGATCGTCCAGGCTTTTCTGGTGCTTCACGTTGGTCATCAGTTCGGTCACGCTCCCAATGGCCGAGATGATGGCCAGCACCACGCCCAGCGCCATGAACACCTTGATAGTCTGGAGAATCGAACGATTGGGAGACTTCTTCTTGCTCTGGCTCAGCAGAAGCTGGTAGGCGAGGAATACGATGATCGCCGCGAGCCCAGGCAGACCGTACTTCAGAATGGCTGGCAAAGCATTCACAATACGTCCTCCAAATCGACTCATCGTGTGTGTCAGGCCCACAAGGGGCCAGCCCATTCGTCGTAGCTTCATCAGAGGTGCTTCGCTGGAAAGCATTATGGTAGCAGCACGTGCGGCACGCAAGGGAAAAAACGACGGATGACTCCCGGGAAGTAGGGATAGGAATGTCCATAGGTTGTGCACATCTCCCAGATTCAGAGTCAGCAAATCTGCGCAAATCGGCGAAATCTGCGGATAGCGTCCCGTGTTTTTTCGCGTCCTTCGCGTATTTTGCGGTCAAGAGACCTGGATTCCTGCCTGCGCAGGAATGACAGAGTCAATATCCACGTCTGCGCGCGGTTTCCCAGTCTCTATGTCCGCCCTGTCCTCCACGGCACATCTGAAATTCACCGCCGGGGAGCGGCTGTCCTACACTTTTCCGTGGCACAGCTTAGCCCTGGTGGGACAAGGACTTACGATCGCGCGGCGAGACATTGCTGCCGGCGTACACAGATTTTTCTTGAAAAGTAATTCCAATATTTGTATAATGTTTACGCAACTACTGGATTCTGATCATAGTTGAGGAGCGAGTCACGAACGAGCAATGGAGCGGGCTTGGTTATGAGAGTAGAAGCAACCAATGGCGCCAACCGCACGAATAGACAGGGAAAGGCGGGTGGGACGTGCGGTACAAACAAACCCGATTGCGGGAGCTGGATGGGACCGGGGGGCTCGTTCTACAAAACAAACCCAATTCCCGCCGGGCAAGACACGCCCCCCATTCCACGTTTCCACCATTCCAGGATTCCAGTCCCGAGCCCATCGTGCGAAACAAAGCCAATTCCCGTCACCAGGCCGATCGGGAGGTCGGCGTTCCCGGAAAGGGCCGGCGCGCAAAACAAACCCAATTTCGCGGTGTTGGCGGGCCGGACCCAAGGGGCCGGTCGTACAAACAAAGCCAATTTCCCCCCGGATGTCCGGAAATGGGCGCGGACCGGCAAGCCAGCGAGAGCCCGCAGGGGGACCACCTGTGTGAAACAAAGCCAATTCCCACCAGCCGGCCGATCAGGAGATGGGCGTTCCCGGAGGGCAAGCGTGCAAAACAAAGCCAATTGGCGAAGGGAGCAGGGGTCAGTGACCCGATACCCAACCCCTGGCCGCTACACTTTCGTGCGAAACAAGACGCCTGCGACAAAAGTCGGCTTCATGCAGCTTGCCTGAGGCTCCGGCCGGGAAGAAACGGATAATGGAAGACCGAAAGGACCATGGGCCCGCCTTGGAACCCTTCCCGGCAGGCGTCCGAGACCCTCCGAAGCCCG